>DHHE01000208.1:6589-9438 GCA_002403115.1 bacterium UBP2_UBA4780
GCCAGGGCATGGCCTGCCTGGTCACCACCCATTACATGGACGAGGCCGAATACGCCGACCGGCTGGCCTTCATATACAATGGAAAGCTGGTGGCGACCGGCAGCCCTTCGGAGCTCAAGACGTCGTATGGCAGGAAGCTCTACCAGCTCTCGGGCCTGCCGCCCCACCAGGCCATGGATAGCCTGTCCGGCTTGTCCCCTGAATGCCAGCTGTCACCGTTCGGCAATTCCCTGCACCTCTCCTGCAGCCCGGAGATCGAACTGACGCCCCTGGTCCGCTCCCGACTGCCGGGAAAGGATTATTCGCTGGTTCCGATCGAGCCGGGCCTGGAAGACGTCTTCGCGTCCCTGATAAAAGGATAATTATCAACCCGCTATGGACGTTTTTTCCTGCCGCCGGCTTCGCGGAGTCTTCCGCAAAGAGCTGATCCACATACGCCGGGATCCCCGGACCCTGTTCGTCTCCCTGATGTTCCCGGCCGTCATGATGCTCCTCTACGGCTACGGCATCCGCTTCGACGTCAGGAATCTGCCGGTCATGGCGTTGGACATGGACCGGTCGGCCTTCTCCCGTGGTTTCATCGGCGCTTTGGCCCGGAACGAGTCATTTGCCTACCGGGGGACCGCCGCCGACTATGCCGAACTGGAGCGGGCGGTGGAGAGGGGCCGGGCCCGGGTGGGCATCGTCATCCCGCCCGGGGCCGGCAGGCGGCTGACCCGGGGCGAACCGGCCCCGGTCCAGGTGGTGGTGGACGGCAGCGACGCCAACACCGCCAACATCGCCCTGGGTTACCTGTCGGCTTTGGGCCAGAAGCTGTCGTCCGATCTGAAGCCCTCGCCGGCGTCCCCGGCGGCATTCCTGCCCATAGAGGTCCGGACCCGGGTTTGGTACAACCCGGAGCTGCGTAGCGCCAACTTCGTGGTGCCCGGCATCATCGCCGTCATCATGATCCTTTTGGGAACGCTGCTGACGGCCTTCACCATCGTCGAGGAGAAGGAGCGGGGCACGTTGGAGATGCTGATAGTGTCTCCGGTCACCCGCTTGGAACTGATGCTGGGCAAGATCCTTCCCTACCTGCTGCTCTCGCTGATGGCCATCGCCGTCATCGTGGGCATGGGATACCTGCTGTTCCGGGTGCCCATCAAGGGCAGCCTGCTGGCCCTGGCCGGGTCATGCCTGATCTACCTGTTCGCGGTGCTGGGACTGGGCATACTGGTCTCCACCCTCACCGACAGGCTGCAGGACGCCATGTTCCTGGCTGTCATCGTCTCCCTGCTGCCCGGGATCCTGCTCTCCGGGTTCGCTTTTCCCATCGAGAGCATGCCGGCCGGCGTCAAGCCGCTGACATACCTGGTGCCCACCCGTTACTTCTTGGTGATCATCCGCGGCATCTATCTCAAGGGCATAGGCCCCTTGGTCCTCTGGCGCCAGGCCCTGCCCCTGGCCCTGTTCGGCGCGGCCCTGGTCGTCATCAGCTCCCTCAAGTTCAAGAAGGGGCTTGACTGACCATGTCCCTTCCGTATCGGGATCTTCGCGGTGGTGCCGGCCGGCCTGGGATTTTGCGGCATTCAAGGGCCGCCGCCTTTAGTTTCCAGCGCCTCCTCTTCCTGGTCCGCAAGGAATTCATCCAGCTGCGGCGCAACCCCCTGACCCTGAGGATGATCATCGTGGTGCCGCTGCTGCAGACCATCCTTTTCGGCTACGTCACCACCACCGACATCAAGGGCCTGACCCTGCTGGTCTGCGATCTCGACCGCTCGGCCCTCAGCCGGGAGCTGTCGGCCAAGCTGGCCGCCGGCGGCTTTTTCACCCCGGCCGGGACAGTCGCGGAACTGGGCGCCATCGATTCCTATCTGGACCAGGGCCGGGCCAGGGCGGCGGTCGTCTTCCCGGTGGGGTTGTCCGCCCGGATCACCGCAGGGAAAATCTCCACCGTCCAGGTCATAGTCGACGGCAGCAATCCCAGCCAGGCCTCGGTGGCTGTTAGCCATATCCAGAGGATGCTGGGCTCCGAGGCCCTAGGCCTTTCCGTGGAACTGGCCGGACGGATGGGCCTGGCCCCGGGTCCGCGGCCGGCCCTGGACCTGAGGACCAGGGTCTGGTTCAATCCGGAGCTGAAGAGCGTCAATTACATGATCCCGGGCGTGATGTGCATGGTGCTGTTCATGATCACCTCGCTGTTGACCGCGCTGGGAATCGTCCGGGAGAAGGAACAGGGGACCATGGAGCAGATCATGGTCACCCCCCTGCGCCCCGCCGAGTTGATTGCCGGCAAGACGCTGCCCTTCGCCCTGGTCGCCTTCGTCGAGGCCGCCCTGGTGCTGGCGGCCGGCACCCTGTGGTTCGGCGTGGTCCTCAGGGGAAGCTTGCTTTGGCTGTCTTTAGCCTCTGCGGTTTTCGTCCTGACGGTGCTGGGTATCGGCATGTTCGTCTCCACCCTGGCCCACACCCAGGCCCAGGCCATGATGGTCAACCAGCTGTTCATGGCCACCAACATGATGCTGTCCGGCTTCATGTTCCCCATCTCCTCCATGCCCCAGGCCATGCAGCACGTCACCTACCTGGTCCCGCTCCGGTACTTCCTGGAGATCGTGCGCGGCGTCTACCTCAAGGGTACCGGCCCCTCGGCCTGGTGGCCCCAGCTCCTGATGCTGGCTTTGTTCGGCCTTCTCCTGTTCAGTCTGTCGGCTTTGCGCTTCAGGAAACGGCTGGACTAGTTCCGGGAACAAGCAAGGGCCCCATCCGTCGGATGGGGCCCTTCAATCTTGTGCGGCTCAGCGCACCGTCTTGTGCCTGGTGTCGGAGATCCTCCGGCTCGACGCCTGCTCCAGGCTTTTGGCGAAATAGAG
>DHHE01000208.1:9505-13054 GCA_002403115.1 bacterium UBP2_UBA4780
GGCCCCAGCTCGGCCACCCTTTTCCGCTGGCCCTCCCTTTCCACCGTCACCTCCAGGGCCCCCTCCCTTATGATGTAGAAGCTGTCGCCCACCTCCCCTTGGGTCACGATGTCCTGTCCCGACTGGTGCCGCTCCGGAACCAGCCTGGAAGCGGCCATGGCTATCTGGGCCGGAGCGAACTCGGAGAAAAGGGGCAGACGGGCCAGGAAGCCGCGGTTCTCAATAAGGCGGTCAATTTTTACGGCGATGTTTATCCGCTGGGCCATCATCATCTCGAAGTCCCCCTTTCCCAGGACCAGCAGGGAGCATTCCGTCAGGGCGGTGGCTGAGGCCGTCCTCGGCACCTTCTTTACCAGGGCGATCTCGCCGAAGTAGTCCCCTTTGGAGAGCAGGGCCAGGACCGTCTTCCCCTGCCTGCCATCGCCGATCGAGATCTCCACGCTGCCGGACTTGATGATGTAGAACCGGTCGCCCTCGTCCCCCTGCCGGATGACCACCTCGCCGGCGTGCTTCCGCTCCTCCTTGAGCCGGGCCGAGAAGGTGGCCGCCTCTTCGTCGGTCAGTTCCCAGAACCTGGCCACCGAGGCCACCACGTTCTGGGCGTCGCTTTTCTCCCTTTTAAGATCGGCGATCAAGAGACCCCGGGCCCAGTCGCTGCCCGGCATCAGGTACTCCTGGGCTATCTCCCTCTCCTCCCAGTAGAGGCTCTCGTACGAGGCCCTGAAGGTGTTCCGGGCGAAGTAGGCCCCGGCCTCGCGGACGGCGTAGCCGTGGATCTCATCCAGCATCCCCCTGAAGGCCTGGCCGCGTTCGACTATGCCGGCCGGCCGCTCGAACCGTTCCTCGCTGCCGCCCCCGTAGAGCCTGATGGGCCATCCCTTCTCGATCATTATCAGATTAAGCCGGTCGTCCATGGCCCTGGCCTGGGCCTCGCCGAAGAAGGCCGCGAAATAGCGGCGCCCCGAGGTGTAGATCCGCACCGCCGCCCTCCTCAGGCGGCGGCGCTCCGAGTCGGCGTGCTCGAAGACCGCGGCCTCTGGCAGCCAGCGGGCGCTCTTGAGCACCAGGTAAAGCCAGAGCAGCGAGAAGAACCCCAGCAGGGCGGTCAGCATGGCGAAGCGGGTCTGGCCGGAGAAAAGGATGGCGTTCCAGGCGAGGGTCTGCAGCAGGAACGAGTACCAGAAGTATTCCAGAGAAGAACCCTGGTTCATCCAGACCGGTGACAGCAGCATCAGCAGCGCCGACAGCGAAAACAGGGCCGACAGCATCAGCCACGGCGAGGTGTGGGGTATCAGCCCGGCCGCCACCATCAAACCCATCCACAGCCCGCCCCATAGCCAGCGCTGCCACCCCCTCCAGCGCCGCAGGCTGGACAGGGAGAACTGTAGGTAGCTGGCCACGAAGAGGACCGCGGAACCCGCCAGGGTCAGCACCCTGTCGCCGGCCGGCGGCAGGAACTTTTTCCCCAGGCTGGCCGCCGACACCGCCATCAATCCGGCCAGCACCAGCCACAGGTTCGAACCCCGGTAGTAGGAGTATACCCGATGGTACAAAAGCCCGGTTCCCAACAGCAGCAGCCCCGCCATCATGGCGCCGGGCAGCCCCGGCACCCAGGCCAGGCCGTAGGCGGCCGCCAGGCAGCCAACCACCAGGGCGGCGGCCGTGGGTGCCGGCTTGTTGTTGACCGACTCGGTGAACCGTTTCCACGCCCGGGCCGCCAGCTTTCCCAGGCGGCGCCGGCTGAAGACCGCCAGGGCCAGCAGCCCCGCCACCACGGCCGCCAGCAGGAGGAGGCGGGTGCGGTGCGAGGTGAATGCCATGAAGCCCTGCGTCCATTGCACCAGCTTGGCCCTCCAGGAAAAACCGACGATGGCCAGGGCCAGGGCCGACCAGGCCAGCCCTCCCAAGCCGAACGCGGTGTAGACCTTTTCTTCAGGCGATAGCTGAGCGCCCGACCGCAGCCTGGGGAAAAGCTCGCGCCTCACGAAGGCCTTGGCCTTCTCCTTGAGGCCCGGTGTCTCCAACCAGTCTATAAGTATATAGTATCCGTCTAGTTCCAGAAAGGGGTTGAGGTTGAGGAAGATGGACAGGTAGGAGAGGACGGAGAACTTGAAGAAGAGCGGGGAGAGGGCGAAGTCCGGGGCCGCCCAGGCCACCCCGGCCGAGACCCCGGCCAGGAACAGCTGGGCGAAGGAACCGACCGCCGAGACCATGATCCGCTTGGATTTGGGCAGCATCCAGGCGTCGGTGATGTCAACGTAGAAGGCCGGCAGGCCCAGGTAGAGCATGGTGCCGCCGCCGTTGACCTTCCGGCCGTAATGCTTGCAGGCCAGGGCGTGGGCCAGTTCGTGGGAGATGATGGCCGCGTAGTTGAGGATTACCAGCAGGCCCAGTCCCAGCACCACCGAGCCCGAGGAGGAAACCAGGGCGAAGCCTCCCCGGTGCAGGGTCAGCAGGAAGGCGGTCAGCCCGGCCAGGGATACAGCGGCCGCCAGCAACTGGACCGGGCCCATGAAGAACAGCCTCAGCCCGCCCCGGTAGAGCCATTCCACCTTGGCGTCGAAGTCCGGGATGGGCCATTGCCGGCGGGGGAGGGACTTGATGAATTCGACCGCCCGGGACACGGCCTTTCCCGGCTGCAGCCGGGATTGCAGGCGCTGGTAGAAGCGGGTCGGGTCCTCGGCCAGGAACCCGGCCTGCAACAGCTCCCGCACCAGGGTCCCCAGCCTGGAGAACGCCAGGGTGCCGTGCTTCCTGAAGTATTCGGCCAGGATCTGCTGCACCGTTCTCTGCCCGTCGATCAGCAGAAAGAGGAACAGGTCCCGGGGGCCGAGCTTGATGTACCCCGTTCCCCCGGCCGACTTCAGCACGTAGTACTCCTGGTTGCTGCGGTCGGTGAAGGCGGCCTGCTCGTATCCCGGCCTCAGCCGGGGCCGGCTCCGGGCGAAATCCAGCCTGGCCTCGAGCTCGCTCCAGAAAGTGCGGCGGGGCTCCCTGGCCGGGTTATCCCTGCCGTCCATCTGTCCTTCCCGCCTGCGGCCGGGGCCTCCGGTAAAGACCGCGCGCTCGGACGTAATCTGCCACCGGTCCGGGCACCAGGTACCGGATGGAACGCCCGGCGCCCGCCATCCTGCGGACGAAGCTGGATGAAATGTCAAGGCCCGGGACGGCGACCAGTTTCACCATGTCCCTCCAGTGACGGGGAATCCCGTCGGCCCGGTAGCCCGGCCTGGTGAGGACGTCCACCTCGGCCAGGGAGAATATCTGCTCGGGATGTTTCCAGCTGTCCAGCTGGAGCGCCTGGTCCATGCCGATCAGCAGGTGGAGCCGGCACCGACCGAGCTCATCTCCGATCGTTTTGAGGGTATTGGCCGTGAATGAGGTCTGCCGCGAATCCGCCTCGGCCGGGGAAAGATGGAAACCGCGGTTTCCCCTTATCGCCAGCCGGACCATGGCCAGGCGGTGGCCGCTGCCGGTCAGTCTCCTCCGGCATTTGTGGGGCGGCCGGCCGGCCGGGACGAAGATCACCTTTTCAAGCCGCAGGTCCTC
>DHHE01000208.1:13149-14203 GCA_002403115.1 bacterium UBP2_UBA4780
GATCCGGTCCAGCTGGGACAGGTAATCCCTGGATTTCGGGGCCCATGGCGTTTCCGGGTAATGCTCCAGCACGTATTTGAAGTAGATCCTGGCTGACTTATGGTTCTTCATCTTGAAGTAGATCCTGCCGGCCTCGTATTCCTTGCGGGCCAGCTTCTCGTCGATTTTGGCCTGCAGCTGCTTCACCTCGGAAGCCAGCTGGCTCTCCGGAAAGCGCTCGAAGAACCTGGCGGCGGCGGCCCTGGCCTTCTCGCCGGTCTCCTTCTGGTCCAGGGCGTAGTGGGGGGACTGCTTGAAGTAGCCGTGGGCCAACATGAACTGGGCGTCGTCGGCGTAGGGGCTGCTGGGGTATTCGTCCAACAGGCGGGCGTACTCGTCGACCGCTGCCTGGTAATCCTTGGTGTGGAAGTAGCACTCCCCCAGGTAGAAGGTGGCCTCGGCCGCCAGCCTGGTGCCTGGATTGTTGTAGATCACGTCCCGGAAGCCCTCCATGGCGTCGATGTACTTCCGGCGCTCGAAATGCTCCTTGGCCCTGGCGAACACGGCGTCCGGGGGGGCTGACTTGCTCTGGGAAGATGCCTTCTGGCGGCCCAGGGCCTCCTCCCGCAAGGCCAGGGCCTGTTCCCGGTAAGGGCTCTCGGGATACGCGGCCAGCAGCAAGTCCACCGCAGACACGGCCTGCAGCGACGACGGGGTCTTCTGCTGGGCGTAGCACCAGGCGATCTGGTACTGGGCCTGCTCGGCCTTCCGGGTGAAGGGGTACTCGCGCTGCAGGCGGCGGTAGGAATCGACCGCCCTGGCATACCGGCCCGCCCGGCGGTGGCTCTCGGCCTCCAGGTAGCAGGCTTCCAGGCCGATGGCGGTGCCGGCGAAGCGTCGCGACATGGTCCGGTAGAAATCCGCGGCGTTCAGGTACTGGCCCTTGGCCAGGTAGCGCTCGCCCTTGGCGAGGGGATGGTCGGGCCCGTAAGCCTGCGTTGTGTCTTGCCCCTCGGCCAGTCCGATGCCGCCAAGCATCATGAAGACGGTTATTATTGCTGCGTGGAATCTCATT
>DHHE01000114.1 GCA_002403115.1 bacterium UBP2_UBA4780
TTCAGCGACCGGGCGGTGGAGCTCAGGGTGTCTGCGATCTCGGCCGCCCGGGTCAGTATCTCCTCCGGCGACATGACGGTGATGGTGGCCAGCTGCTCGCCGTCTTTGAGCATGGAGCTGTCCTTGGACGAGGGGCTTATCTCCACCAGCTTGTCGCCCAGCAGGCCCAGGCTGCTGATGCGGGCCACCGAGCCGCGGCGGATCCAGGTCTGGGAGCCGCGCTCCACCTTGAGCAGCACCTCGATCCTGGTGCTGTCGCCCACCGCCACCAGGCGGATGTCGTCCACCACCCCCACCTGGTAGCCGGCCACCCGCACCTGGGCCCCGTTCTGCAGGCCGCCGACGTCGGAGAACTGGGCCTTGAGGCGGTAGCGCTGCTTGAGCAGGCCCTGGCGCTCGCCCACCGACAGGATGGTTATCAGGGCCACGGCCAGGCCGGCGACGATCAATGCTCCGACCTTGAGCTCGTGGGGCAGCTTACTGTTTGCCATCGGCGATCACTCCTCCCTTGATGAAGTCCTGGACGAATTTGAGCTTGGAGCTCCTTATCTCCTCGGACGTGCCCGAGGCCAGTATCTGGCCGTCCTTCATCATCACGAAGCGGTCGGCCACCTGGAAGGCGTTGGCGATCTCGTGGGTGACCACGATCGAGGAAACCCGGCGCTCGGCCTGGAGCCGGCGGATGAGCTGGTTTATCTTCTTTGAGGTCAGGGGATCCAGGCCGGTGGTGGGCTCGTCGTAGAACATGTAGGCCGGACCCAGGGCGATGGCCCGGGCCAGGGCCACCCTCTTCTTCATCCCGCCCGACAGCTCGGCCGGCATCAGGGCCTGGGTGCCGGACATCTCGACGAACTCCAGGCACTCGGCCGCCTTGGCCTCGACCTCGGCCTCGCCCATTTTGGTGTGCTCCCGCAGGGCATAGGCCACGTTCTCCCTGACCGTCAGGGAATCGAACAGGGCCGACCCCTGGAACAGCATCCCCATGCGCTTGCGCACCGGCATCATCTGCTCCTCGGAGTAGCGGGTGGTGTCGGCCCCGTCGATGATCACCCGGCCGCTGTCCGGCCGCATCAGCCTGAGGATGATCTTCAGGGTGACGCTCTTGCCGCAGCCGGACCGCCCCAGCACCACCAGGGTCTCCCCGTCGCGCAGCTCCAGGCTCACCCCCCGCAGCACCGGCTTGCCGTCGAATGTCTTGTGGATGTCTATCAGCTCGATCATCTATTTCACACTGAAATCACCGATCATGCCCCCCTTGTTCCTCTTGTCACCCTGAGAAGACAACCTGCCCCACTAGCTGAAGGGTGACGCAAGCGCGCTTCTTCATTCGTCATCCCTCAGCCAGCAGGGCGAGAAGAAACCTCGGGATGACACTTTTTCTCATGTCACATTCCCGCCAAATAGAGCACCTTGGTGATGATCGCGTCCAGCAGGAAGATCAGCACCGAGGAGACCACCACCGTCCGGGTGACCGCCTCGCCCACCCCCTTGGTGCCGCCCCGGGTGTTGATCCCGAAATAGCAGGCCACCCCGGAGATCATGGCCCCGAAGACCACCGGCTTGATTACGCCGGAGAAGAGGTCGTTGAACACCAGGGAGTTGACCACCGAGCTCTTGTAGAAGGCGGCCGTCAGTCCCAGGTTCATCACCCCCACCAGCATGCCGCCCAGGATGCCGATCAGGTCGCCGATGACGACCAGCACCGGCAGCATCAGGGTGGCGGCCACCACCCGGGTCAGCACCAGCTTGCGCATGGGGTCGGTGGCCAGGGCCCGCATGGCGTCGATCTGCTCCGAGACCTGCATCGATCCCAGCTCGGCCGTTATCCCCGCCCCCACCCGCCCGGCGAAGACCATGGAGATCAGCACCGGGCCCAGCTCGCGGACCAGGGAGACGGCCACGATGCCCCCCACGTAGAGCTTGGCCCCGAAGCGCATCAGGGCGTAGCCGATCTGGAAGGCCAGCACGAAGCCGGTGAAGAAGGCCACCAGGACGACGATGGACAGCGACTCCACACCGATCCGGTCCATCTGCTCCCAGATGGTCCTGGGGTAGTAGGGGGGCTTGAATATCCGCCTGACGATCTCCCAATGGAAGGCGGAGAAGCGGTAGACCTCGAGGCAGGCCGATTTGGCGATCTTAATTAAGGGCTGGTGCATTCCGGTAATTTAGGACGCTGATGGACGCAGATGCCCGAATGTTGTTCCGAGATACCCGGCCTTCATGCCAAGCAGCCGCATAACGTCACCCTGAGCCGCCGGGCATTCATATCGGCGACAGTCGAAAGGTGACGAAGCGACCGGTGCCCTGAGGCCCAAAAGGAACATGACTGACTGGTCGGTCAATTATAATACTTATTGGTCATTTTGTCAAGGGGCAAAAAAACGCCCCGATTCCGGGGCGTTTTTTACCGTCTTCTATCCGTTCGGTCAAGCCGGTGGCGTTGCCCCGTCCTCCTTCTTCTGTTCCTCGGCCGCCGCCTGCCCCGAGTCTTTGAGAGTGGTGGCCGCCTCCTGGGCCTTGAGCTCCTCCTGGATGCGCTTGGTCAGCTCCGGCAGCATCCCGGCCTCCACCATCTTGTCGAAGACCTCCAGGGCCCGGTCGTAGTGGGCCAGGGCCTCCTGGTTGGCGTAGACCTTGCGGGCGTTGTCCCCGGCCTCGACCGAGTAGAAGAAGGCCGGCTCCCAGTTGCTGGCGTAGTAGTAGTGGTGGGCCAGCAGGCCCATGACCTCCTCCACCTTCTCCCCGAAGGACTCCTCCAGGTAGTCGCCGATATGGTTGTGAAGGTCGCGGCGCCGGTTGAAGGGCAGGCTGTCGTAGGCCACCTCCTGGGTCATGATGTGCTTGAAGAAGTAGTGGCTCTCCTTCTCCGAAAGCACCAGGTCGAAGCGGTTGAGGTCGGTGAGGACGGGGCCCAGGTCCATCTTCTTGGGGTAGACGGCCGACAGCACCGGGTACTCGAACTCCCGGCCGATGACCGAGGCCACCTGGAGCACGTCCTTGGCCGAAGGCGACAGGCGGTCGACGCGGCTCATGATCACCCCCTGGACCGTGTCCGGGATGTTGACCGACTTGACGTCGGAAACCATCACCTGCCACTTGCCGCCCTCCTGGGTGATCACCTTCTGCTCGATCAGCGACTTGATGACCTCCTCGACGAAGAAGGGATTGCCCTGTGACTTGGCCAGGATCAGGTCCTCCAGCTCCTTGGGCATGCCCTCGATGGCCAGCAGCGTGCGGATGAGCTGCTGGCTCTCCTCGTGTGTCAGCTCCTTCAGATGTATTCCGGTGTGGTATTCCTTGGTGGTGAACTCCTGCTTGGCCTCTATGGGCCGGTACACCAGGCATAACAGGATCGGCTTCTCGCCGATGTTCCTGGCCACGTAATTCAGCAGCCCCATGGAGGCGCTGTCGGCCCAGTGCAGGTCCTCGATGATCAGGAGCAGCGGTTCCTGCTGCGCGCCCCAGGCCAGGATGTCCAGCACCAGGTCGAAAAGACGCTGCTGCCGCAGTTTGGCGTCCAGGGATTTTGTGAGGTCGGTCTCGGGCATGGGCACGCCGACCACCTCGCCCACCAGGCACGACCACTCTTTCAGCTGGGGATCGATGATCTCCAGCATCTTTCGTATCTTGGCCTCCTTCTCCTCCAGGCTGTCGTTGTCCTTGATCCCCAGATAGCCCTTCAGGAGCTCGGCCCACGGAAGGTAGGATATGGCCGACCCGTAGGACTGGCAGTTACCCCCGAACACGGTGTAGCCCCGCTCCAGCCAGTTCTGTATGAGCTCGCGGGACAGACGGGACTTCCCGATGCCCGGCTCGCCGATCACCGACACCACCTGCCCCTTGCCGGAGATGGTCTTCTCGATAACCTCGTTCAGCAGGGTCTTCTCGGCTTCCCGGCCCACCATGGCCTTGGACTCGGAGACCCATCTGGCGAAGATGTCCTCCTCGGCCGGCTTCTCCTTGAGCGCCTGGAAGATGGCGACCGGATGGGACTTGCCCTTGAACTCGCGGTCGCCCAGGCCCTTTATCTCGAACTTTTTCCCGGCCTTGCGGTTCACCGCGGCCGATATCAGCATCTGCCCCTCCTCGGCGATGGACATCAGCCTGGCTGCCAGGTTCACCTCGTCCCCCATCACCGTGAACTCCCGCCTCTTCATGGAGCCGATGGTTCCGGCGAAGACGAACCCGCTGTTGACCCCGAATTTCTGTTTCAGCCCGCCGAACTTGAACTCCTCGTGCGACAGCAGGTCCAGGCCGCACAGCAGCGCCCGTTCCTCGTCGTTCTCGTGGGCTGCCGGGGCGCCGAACAGGACGAAAACCCTGGGCCCGTGGCTGGAGAAGTCGATCTTGTTGATGGTCCCGTCGTACTTCCTGACCGTTTCCTGCAGCACCCGGATGTAGTTCTGGACCTTGGAGACCGCCTGGGGATCGGCGTCGAAGTCCATGCCCCACAGGTTCAGAAAGAGGGAGGTAACCCGGCGGTGCTCGCCGCTAAAGCCTCCGCCCATGGGGTCGGCCACTATGGTCGAAAGAAGCCAGGGCAAGATGTAGGGCCGGATGGACTCCAGCTCGGCCACGGCCCCGTCGATGTCCCCGGGAAACGCGGGCTTATGCTCCTCAACCGGCTCGGCCTTGACGTCGATGGACAGGAGGCGGTGGGCCTTGGCCGCGGTGACGGGTTCCGCCTTCACCTGCCTCTCGACCAGTTTGAGCAGCTCCTGGCTTATCAGGGCTTCGCCGGCGCCGGAATGCTCCTCTATCTCGGCCGCCCGTTGGGTGTTGTTCCCCGCCACCAGGTATTCCATTTCGATGGCCGGGTCGCCGACCCGGCACAAGCTGACCGGTCCGGTGTGCAGGGCCAGATGGAGGTTGAGGGGAAAGGTCCCGGCCGA
>DHHE01000014.1 GCA_002403115.1 bacterium UBP2_UBA4780
CACTTTACATAACAGAAAGTATCATTGAAAAAGATATATTGTAATACTATTTATACTTGCCCACTATAAACCCGGAAGAACCATTAAACCAAACAACGGAGGGAGGTACATGAATAGGATCGGAAAGGCGCTCACCCTGGTGCTGGCGGCCTGTCTTCTGGCCGCGGCGGCTTCGGCCGACGACATCGGGACGGTGGTGGCCAAGCTCCAGGCCAAGTACGGCAAGTTCGAGAAGATGGTCAAGGACCTGACCATGGCCATGGACGTCACCGTCCAGGACGGCAAGAACACCATGACCTCGGAGAACGTCATGTACTACAAGGAGCCCAAATTCAGGATGGACTCCAAGATGAACCTGGGGGCCCAGGGCGGGGCCATGACCAGCTCGGTCATCTTCGACGGGAGCGACATGTGGATGGTGTCGATGATGGGCGCCCAGAAGATAGGGGACAAGGACCAGATGAAGTACGGCAAGGACAAGAGCTGGAGGTGGTGGAGCTACCTGACGGAGAACGGAACGGTTACCGGGTCCGAGACGGTGGCCGGCCACGACTGCTGGGTGATCGAGTTTCCGGAGACTGAGGCCAAGGACGGCGACAAGGCCCGTCCCGGCTTCTCCAAACTGTGGCTGGCCAAGGACCTGCTGGTCCAGCTGAAGGCCGAGGTTCCCTACGAGAAGAAGAAAAAGGCGGTCATCGTCTACTCGGACATCAGGCCGGCCATCGGCAAGATGGAGATGCCGCACAAGACCGAGACCTTCGTGGACGGAAAGCTGGCGACCACAGCCATCATCAAATCGGTCGAATACAACAAGAACCTGCCGGACGACCTGTTCTCGGCGGCCAAGGCCAAGTCCGAGAACAAGGGGATGGGCGGGATGCTCAAGGGGATGGTGCCGGGGGGGCAGTGAGCCCGAAGTTCCTGTGCTAAAAGGCAGGCCCCTGGCCTGCCTTTTTCATTGACCGCAGGGGGATATTCTGGTATAATGCAAGGCGTCAGGCAAGCCAAGACCCCCGGTCGTTGGGGGCCTTGGCCTTTCGGCGTTTGCACTATATATAATACGAATATCGGAAAGCCGACAAATGCTTTGGGATGACATAGGGGGGCAGGTAACGGCTTCGCCGCCGCTGCGCAAGCTGCTGCAGCTGGCCGGCTCCGGTGCCGGGCGCTTCGGCATCACCGGGGCCTGCGAGAGCGGCAAGGCCCTGGCGGTGTCGGCGCTGTTCTCGGAAAATAAAAGGACAATCCTGTGGTTAGTGCCCACACCCGAGGAAGCCGAGCGCCAGCGGGACAACCTGGCGGCCCTGCTGGGCGAGGAGGCGGTGAGGCACTGGGCCTGCTGGGAGATCCTTCCCGGCGAGGAGCGGGAGCCGGACGAGGAGCTGGTGGGCAGCCGGATGGAGTGCCTGCAGGCCCTGGCCTCGGGGCGCCCGGTGATCGTGGTGGCCTCGGCCCGGTCCCTGCTGCAGAACACGCTTTCCAGGGGGATGTTCGAACGGCTGACCTTGAGGCTTTCCCTGGGGCAGAGGATCGATCGCGACCAGCTGCCCGAGCAACTGGTCAGGTCCGGGTTCGAACGCCAGCCAGCGGTGGCCGGAATCGGCGACTTCGCGGTGCGCGGCAGCATCATCGACATCGCCGGCTTCGGGCCGCCCGAGCCGGTGCGCCTCGAGCTGGACGAGGACGACCGGATCGCCTCGCTTAGGCATTTCAGCCTGGCCGACCAGCGCTCCACCACCCGGCTGGAGGCGGCCGTCATCCTGCCCGGGAAGGAGGCCGACCCCAAGGGATCGCCTCTGCCGGCCCACCTGCCTGAAGACGCCCTGGTGTGCTGGGACGAGCCGGGCGAGTCCCTGGCCGGGTTCGAAGAGGTGGCCGAGGAGCTGGAGACGTTCGGCCGCGACGCAAGGTATGGCCTCTTTGCCGACTGCCGGCCGATGCTGGAGTCCCGGAGGATGGTGCTGATGACCTCCGGGGCCGGGTTCGGTGTGGCCGACCTGCCCCAGCCCGAAGAGGCGGTCAGGATTCCGGTCCGGCCGGTGGAGCCCTTCATGTCCAACCTCAAGCTCCTGAGGGAGAGGCTGGAGAAGCTCCGCAGCGATGGCGTCAGGACCCTGGTGCTGACCGACACCCCGGGCCAGATGGAGAGGATGCGGGAGATACTCGACGGGTTCGGTCCCGGCTTCTCCCAGGGCCTGCAGCTGGCCGGGCTGCACGGCGGCTTCCACCTGCCCGAGGCCGGGCTGTGGGCGGCCACCGAACGGGAGATCTTCGCCCGCCAGAGGCGGCGGCGGACGCGCCGCTTCCAGAAGGGCGGCGGGGCTATCCGCTCGCTGGACCAGCTGAAGTTCGGGGACTACATGGTCCACGTGGACTACGGCATCTGCCGCTACCAGGGCCTGGTGCAAACCGACATGGGCGGCCAGCCGGCCGAGTGCCTGCTGCTGGTTTTCCGGGACAACGACAAGCTCTACGTGCCCATCGACCAGATGAAGCGGGTGCAGCGCTTTTCGTCCGAGGAGGGCTACCAGCCGGCGCTCTCCAAGCTGGGCTCGGGCCAGTGGGAGGAGACCAAGGCCAGGGTCAAGAGGGCGGCCAAGGACATGGCCCAGGAGCTGCTGGCCCTCTACGCCCGGCGCAAGTCGGAGCCGGGGCGCGCCTTCGGCCCGGACACCGCCTGGCAGCGGGAGCTGGAGGCGGCCTTCCCCTACGAGGAGACGGCGGACCAGAGCCGGGCCATCGAAGAGGTGAAGTCCGACATGGAATCGGAACAGCCGATGGACCGGCTGCTGTGCGGGGACGTGGGCTACGGCAAGACCGAGGTGGCGGTGAGGGCGACCTTCAAGGCGGTGATGGGCGGCGCCCAGGCGGCGGTGCTGGCCCCGACCACGGTGCTGGCCGAGCAGCACTACCTCACCTTCAGGGAGCGGATGGCCGACTACCCGGTGCGCATCGAGATGCTGTCGCGCTTCCGCCGGCCGGCCGAACAGCGGGCCGTGGCCCGGGCGGTGGCGGCCGGGGAGGTGGACATCCTCATCGGCACCCACCGGATATTGCAGAAGGACGTGTCCTTCAAGAATCTGGGCCTGCTGGTGGTGGACGAGGAGCAGCGTTTCGGGGTGGGGCACAAGGAGCGCATCAAGCGGCTTTGCTGTTCGGTGGACGTGCTGACCATGACCGCCACCCCCATCCCCCGCACCCTGCACATGTCGCTGCTGGGCGTGCGGGACGTCTCCAACATCGAGACCCCGCCCCGGGACCGGCTGGCGGTGCTGACCGAGGTCATGCCCTGGGACGAGAGGAGGATACAGGAGGCGGTGCAGAGGGAGGTGGACCGGGGCGGCCAGGTGTTCTTCCTGCACAACCGGGTGCAATCGATCGCCGCCATGGCCGCCATGCTGGCAAGGCTCCTGCCCGGGGTGGAGATGGTAACCGCCCACGGACAGATGGAGCCCAGGGAGTTGGAACGGGCCATGCTGGCGTTCAACTCCCGGCGCTACGACCTGCTGCTGGCCACCACCATCATCGAGTCCGGCCTGGACATGCCCAACGTCAACACCATCATCATCAACCGGGCCGACCGCTTCGGGCTGGCCCAGCTATACCAGCTGCGGGGCCGGGTGGGCCGCTCCGACCGCCGGGCCTACGCCTACCTGATGGTCCCCAAGGGAGGCCGGGTGAACGAGGTGGCCAGGAAGAGGCTGCGAATCATCGAGGAGCTTTCCGAGCTGGGGTCGGGATTCAAGCTGGCCCTGCGCGACCTGGAGATAAGGGGGGCGGGCAACCTCCTGGGCCGCGAGCAGCACGGACACATGATGTCGGTGGGCTTCGAGCTCTACTGCCAACTGCTCGAGGAGGCGGTGCGGGAGCTCAAGGGGCTGACCCCCATCCCCCAGATCAACGTCATCATCGAGACCGACCGCCGGGCGGTGATCCCGGCCGAGTACGTGGAGGAGGGGGACGAAAGGATCAATCTCTACCGGCGCCTGAACCGGGCCCCCGATCCCGGGGCGGTGGGGGAACTGGCCGGGGAACTGGCGGACCGTTTCGGCCCGCTGCCGCCGCCGGCGGAAAGGCTGGTGAACGTCGCCCGGCTGCGCCTGGCCGCGGCCAGGCTGGGGGCGGACCGGCTGGAGTGGCAGGGTTCGAATCTGACCTTCCGCTGGCCCGAGGGCCGCGACCCTTCGCGCCAGACACTGGAGCATCTCATCAAGACAGTGGCCCTGCCCATCGAGTTCGTGGCCGGGAGGAGGTTCGCGGCCATGATATCCCTGGGAAGGGATTTCGAGGCGGCCGTGATGGCCGAGGCCCTTTGGGGCAAGGGATGACGATTTAGGGTTGACAAAACCCGTTTCTATGGCTATATTTATACTTAGTGCCGCCGGATTGCACTGATTTTCCGTGATTCCACGGATTTCGTAAAAGCAGGTCCGGCGTTACTTGCCCGTAAACTTTATCGAGGAACGGCTACGGCAGCCTATGCTCTGCGACCAGTGCAAAAAAAACGAGGCGGTGATGCGCTACACGGTGGTCAAGGACGGAAAGTCCGAGGAGCACCACCTCTGCGCCGGCTGCGCCTCGGAGAAGGGGCTGGCCGGCCAGCTGGGGGCGGCCATCTCCTCGCTCAGCTACCTCCTGGACGACATGGTCAAGGAGACGACGGAGCCGGGGAGCCGGGGGATGTCCTGCCGGGCCTGCGGACTCACCCTGTCGCAGTTCAGGCAAACCGGCCGGCTGGGGTGCGGCGGCTGCTACCAGGCCTTCGCCCCGCTGCTCCGCCGGATGATACGCCAGGTACAAGGAAGCGGCCGTCATCTGGGCAAGTCCAAGCCGCGGCCGGCCGCGCCGCCGAAGCCCGGGCCGGAGGGATCGATGGAATCGCTCAAGGCCGAGCTGGTCCAGGCGGTCCGGCACGAGGAGTTCGAACTGGCGGCCTCCCTGAGGGACCGGATAAAGGCCATGGAGGCCGTGGGCGATGAGCCTGCCCATTGACGGCGTCCGGGAGCTGGCCCTGCGGCCGGCCGGCTGGCTTAGCGGCAGGGGGCCGCACGCCGACACCGTGCTGTCGGGCCGGGTGCGGTTGGCCAGGAACCTGGCCCGGATCCCGTTCCCCCAGGCCGCCGGCGACCAGGTCCGGAACGAAGTGCTCTCGACCGTCAAGCCGGCGGCCATGGAGAACGACTATTTCAGGGGGGCCGCTTTCTTCGCCTGCCAGGACCTGAGCCCGCTGGGGAAGCAGGCGCTGGTGGAGCGCAGGATGGCCAGCCCGGATCTGGCCGGGATGGGGCCCGGCTCCGGGGTCCTCATCGGCAGCGAGCAGTCGCTTTCCCTGATGATCAACGAGGAGGACCACGTCAGGCTGCAGAGCATGTTTTCGGGCCTGGACCTGCTTGAGGCCTTCCGGGTGGTGGACCAGATAGACGACCAGCTCCAGGAGATCCTGGACTGCGCCTACTCCGAGGAGTGGGGCTTCCTGACCGCATGCCCCACCAACGTCGGCACCGGCCTCCGGGCCTCGATGCTGATCCACCTGCCGGCCCTGGTGCTGACCCGGCAGATAGACGAGGCGCTGAAGGCCATGGTCCAGGTGGGGATGACGGTCCGCGGGCTCTACGGGGAGAGCAGCGAGGTGGCGGGCCACCTGTTCCAGATATCCAACCGGACCTCGCTGGGCAGCACCGAGCTGGAGATCATAGAGAGCGTGGAGCGGGCGGGACGCCACCTGCTGGAGAGCGAGGTCAGGGCCAGGGAGACCCTGATGGAGCAGGCCGGGCGCGAGACCGAGGACAAGGTGTGGCGGGCCCTGGGCATCCTGGGCAGCGCCCGGGTGCTGAACTCGGAGGAGTTCCTCAACCTCTCGTCGGCCGTCAGGATGGGCCTGTCCCTGGGGCTGATCCAGTCCCCGGGCCTGGGGGTTCTCAACGAGCTTCTGGTCCTGACCCAGCCGGCCCACCTGCAACTGTACTGCGACCAGGCCATGGAGGCCAGGGAACGGGACATCAAAAGAGCCGAGATAGTGCGCGAAAGAATCAAAGGATGGATAACATGAAGGACAACCGGTTCACCGAGAGGACCAAGAGGGTGCTGTTCCTGGCCAGGGAGGAGGCCCGCCGCCTGCAGCACGATTACGTGGGCACCGAGCACATCCTGCTGGCGCTGCTGCGGGAGGGAGAGGGGGTGGCGGCGGCGGTGCTCCTGAACCTGGGGGTCAACTCCGAGCAGCTCAAGAGGCGGATCGAGGAGCTGACCCCGCGCGGCGGGGGCACCCTGCTGATGGGGGAGATGCCCTTCAACCTCTCGGCCCGGAGGGCCATGGAGCACGCGGTGGGCGAGGCCCGCGGACTGCAGCACAACTACGTGGGCACCGAGCACCTGCTGCTGGGCATACTGGACGAGCCCGAGGGCATAGCCGCCAAGGCACTGGCCTCGCTGGGCGTGGACGTCGACATGGTCCGGGCCGAGGTCATCCGCCTGCTGACCACGGAGCCGGGCGGCCTGCCCAAGGCCGGCCAGGAGAGCCAGAGCAAGACCCCGGCCCTGGACTATTTCTGCCGAGACCTGTCGCAGCTGGCCCGCGAGGGCAAGCTGGACCCGGTCATCGGCCGGGCCAAGGAGATAGAGCGGGTCATCCAGATCCTGTCGCGGCGCAAGAAGAACAATCCGCTGCTGATCGGCGAGGCCGGGGTGGGCAAGACGGCCATCGTCGAGGGGCTGGCCCAGAACATCGTGTCCGGGAGCGTGCCCGAGCAGATATCCGGCAAGCGGGTGCTGGCCCTGGACCTGGCGGCGGTGGTGGCCGGCACCAAGTACCGGGGGCAGTTCGAGGAGCGGATGAAGGCGGTCATCAACGAGCTCCGCCAGGCCAGCGACGCCATCCTCTTTCTGGACGAGCTGCACACCATCGTCGGGGCCGGCGGGGCCGAGGGCGCCCTGGACGCCTCCAACATGCTGAAGCCGGCCCTGGCCCGGGGCGAGCTGCAGTGCGTCGGGGCCACCACCATGGACGAGTACCGCAAGCACATCGAGAAGGACGGGGCGCTGGAGCGCCGCTTCCAGAGCATCATGGTGGAGCCGCCCACGGCCGAGGAGACCCTGAGGATACTGGAGGGGCTGAAGTCGCGATACGAGGACCACCACAAGGTGAAGTACAGCGACCAGGCCATCGGGGCCGCGGTCAAGCTGTCCGACCGCTACATCCAGGAGCGCTTCCTGCCGGACAAGGCCATCGACGTGCTGGACGAGTCCGGCTCCCGGGCCCGGCTTGGCTCGACCGAGCCGCCCTCGGAGATCAAGGCGCTGGAGGCCGAGCTCAAGGAGGCCACCCGCTGCAAGGTGGAGGCGGTCAAGAAGCAGGACTACGAGGGGGCGGCCCGGCTTCGCGACACCGAGCGCACCAAGAAGCGGGAGATCGAGCGCTTCCGCGACGCCTGGCGCAAGAGCCGGGACCAGGTGCGGGTGGCCATCGGCGAGGAGGACATCGCCTACGTGGTCTCCCGCTGGACCGGGATCCCGGTGGCCAGGCTGGAGGAGGGCGAGTCCAAGCGGCTGCTGCGGATGGAGGATGAATTGAGGAGGAGGGTGGTGGGCCAGGACGAGGCGCTGTCGGCCATCTCCCGGTCGGTGCGCCGCACCCGGGCCGGGATCAAGGACGCCAGGCGGCCCATGGGCTCCTTCATCTTCCTGGGACCGACCGGCGTGGGCAAGACCGAGCTGGCCCGCACCCTGGCGGAGTTCCTGTTCGGCGACGAGAACGCCCTGATCCGGGTGGACATGTCGGAGTACATGGAGAAGTTCGCCGTCTCCCGGATGGTGGGGGCGCCGCCGGGCTACGTGGGCTACGAGGAAGGCGGCCAGCTGACCGAGAAGGTGCGGCGCAAGCCCTACTCGGTGGTGCTGCTGGACGAGATCGAGAAGGCCCACCCCGACGTCTTCAACATCCTGCTGCAGGTGCTGGAGGACGGCCACCTGACCGACGCCTACGGACGCAAGGTCAGCTTCAAGAACACGGTGCTGATCATGACCTCCAACCTGGGGGCCCGCGAGATCAAGAAGGGGGTCAGCCTGGGGTTCCAGCAGAGCGACAAGCTCCAGGAGTTCGGCCAGATGAAGGACAAGGTCCTCTCCGAGCTGAAGCGCACCTTCAACCCCGAGTTCCTCAACCGGGTGGACGAGGCCGTGGTCTTCAGGCCGCTGGGCCGGGGGGAGATGGGGCAGATCGTGGAGATACTGATCAGGCAGCTGGACGCCCGGCTGGCGGAGCGCTGCATCGGCATCAAGCTGACCGACGAGGCCAAGGAGCTGCTGATAGACGAGGGGTTCGACCCGACATACGGGGCCAGGCCCCTGAAGCGCATCCTGCAGCGGATGGTGGAGGACCCGCTGTCCGAGGAGATACTCAAGGGGACGGTCAAGGACGGGGACCTGGTGGACATCAGGCGGTCGGGGGACGAGATGGCCTTCAAGCCGGCCAAGCCCAGGGCCAGGTCCGGAAGCAAGAAATAGCCGGGACGGGGCGCCGCCAGGGTTAGCAAGGGCGCCCCGTTTTTTCAGGGCGAACGCGGCTTGGCCCCCGATTCGAAGGAAGCCGGAAGACAAGGACTGGGGCCGGCAAACCGCAAGCCAAACCCGGAGGAACTCGTTGATCAGCCAGAAGCTTCAGGAAAAGATAATAGTGGCCGAGAAGTCCTGGGAGCGGGCCTCCGGCAGATACCCCGAGGGCGACCGCCGCCGGCTGGGGCCGACGTTCGAACTGGCCGATCTGTACCACCAGTCGGGCCAGCGCCGTGAGGCCATGGAGCTCCTCTCAAGCTGCCTGTCCCTCTACGAATCCAACGGGCTGAAGGACGAGAAAAAACTCGATGCCATCTTGGAGCGCCTGGCCGTGGCCCTCAGCATGGACGGACGCTACCCCGAGGCCCTGCCCCTGTTCGAGCGACTGCTGGAGATGAGAAGGCTGCGCCACGGCCCGGCCAGTTTGGAGGCGGCCCGGGCGCTGTGCCAACTGGGCACCATCCGTCGCAGCATGAACCGGGTGGACGAGGCCGAGCGGCTCCTCTCCGAAAGCCTGGAGATCGCCCTCAAGCACGGCCGGAAGGGCGAGAAAGTCCAGTCCATGATCTACGCCAACCTGACCGGGGTCTACCGGGAGCAGAAGAAGATCCAACAAGCCATGGAATGCGCCCGGAAGTCCATCGATCTGGAGGAAAGGCAGGGCGGGGCGGACTCGCTGAAGCAGGCCGTGCGCTTCAACAACCTGGGGCGGCTGCACCTGGACCTGGGGCAGACCGACCGGGCCGAGGAATGCTACCTCAAGTCGCTGGAGATTCGCACCAGGCACCACGGGCACTACCATCCCGATCTGGTGCACAACCTGGTGAACCTGGGGGAGCTCTACTGCGCCAAGGGCGACTTCGACCGGGCCGAGCGACACCTGTTCCAGGCCATGTCCGTGGCCGAGAAAACGCTGAGCCCCACCGACCCGATGATCGGGTTCGTGGCCTATCACATGGCCAACCTTTGCGCCGCCCGGGGCTACTACGAGACGGCCGAAGGCCACTACCACCGGGCCCTGGAGCTGATCGAGAAGGCCATGGGCACCTACTTCCCGGAGGTGGGCATCATCCACCTGCGGCTGGCCCATCTGCTGCAGCGCAACGGCCTTTGGGAACTGTCGCTGGAGGAGCTGGGCCGGGCCCGGGAGATCCTGGACAGGGTGCGGAGCCTGGACACCCCGGAGAGGGGCGAGATCGACCGGCTGATGGCCGCGGCCTGCCGGGAGCTGGGCAGGAACAAGGAGGCGGAGGAGCTGATGCAGAGGGCGGATCCGGGCAAAGGCGGCGATCCAAACCAGGGCGACGGGGCCGGCGATGGAACACGCTGACATAGCCGGGGCCCTGGACAAACTGGCCCAAGCCGAGGCCGGGGGCGGGGTCTCGGCCGCCGCCCTGGTGCCGCTGCTCAACAACCTGGCCAAGGCGCTGGCCGAGCACGGCCGCTGGGAGGAGGCCCAGGCCAGCCTGGAACGGACGCTGTCGCTGCAGATGGCCGATTCCGGTCCGGCCAGCCTGGAGACGGCCGCCGCCCTCAACTCGCTGGCCATCAACCACTGCCTGCAGTACCGCTATTACGAGGCCCTGCCGCTTTTCGAGCGGGCCCTTAAGATAAGGACCGACTGCCTGGGGACGGACCACCCCGAGGTGGCCCGCCTGCTGAACAACATCGGTTCGCTCCACAACAGCCTGGGCCAGTACCGGGAGGCGGAGGAATGCCTGGGCCGGGCCCTGGAGATCTACCGGAGGCACGGCCTGGAGGAGAGCCAGTCGGCCCTCAACCTGCTCAACAACCTGATAGGGCTTTACAAGGACACCGGCCGCCACGGCACGGCCGAGGAGACGGCCCTCCGCGTCTTCGGGCTGGCCGAGAAGATCCTGGGGCCGGAGCACCCGTTATACGCCACGGTGCTCAACAACCTGGCCGAGGCCTACGCCGGCAACAACAAGACGTCCGAGGCCAGGGACCTGGTGCTCCGGGGGATCGAGCTCAAGCGGAAACAGTCCGGGGACCATCCGGAGCTGGTCTACTACTACAACAACCTGGCCGACATCCACCGGCGGCGGGAGAAGTTCATCGAGGCCGAGGCCGCCTACCGCGAGGCGCTGTCCCACGGCAGCAGGGTGCTGGGGCCCAGCCACCCGCTGGTGGGGCTGACCCACCTGGGCCTGGGCGAGATGTACCAGCTGGACCAGGAGACTTCCCGGGCCGAGGCCGAGTACCTGGCGGCCACGGCCATTTTGGAGCGCTCCCTGGGCCCGGACCATCCCGACGTGGCCGAGGCCCGGTGCAGGTACGGGGGCATGCTGCTGGAAGAGAACCGGCCGAAGCAGGCCGAGGCCCTGCTGCAGAAGGCGCTGGCGTCCCTGGAGCGGGCCTTCGGGCCCAGGCACCCCAAGGTGCGCCGGGTGCTCAGCCGACTGGCCCAGGCCGCACTGGAGCTGGGCCGGCCGGAGGAGGCCAAGATCCACCTGAGGAGGATGAACGAGATCAGCGGCCCGGCCTGAGGGGGAAACCCGCAGGCGATGGAGTCCGCCACAACCGCCGCCAAGGCTGATGACTCCTGACAACCCGATAAACCGAAAAGGAGTCATCCATGGGCCAACTGCTGCTGATCGCCGCCGGGGGCATGGCCGGAACGCTGGCGCGATACGGGCTGTCGCGGCTGGTGCTGCGCCACGTCAACGACGTCTTTCCCTGGGGCACCCTGGCGGTCAACCTGTCCGGCTCGCTGCTCATCGGCGCCCTCTACGAGCTGTTCGACCGGGCGCTGGTGCCCCCCCACCTGCGCAGCCTGGCGGCCATCGGCTTCCTGGGGGCTTTCACCACCTTCTCCACCTTCTCGCTGGAGACGGTGAACATGCTCCGGGAGGGCGAGATCCGGCTGGGGCTGGCCAACGTCCTGTTGAACACGGTGCTGGGCCTGGCCCTGGTGGTCATCGGCATGCACGGCGCCAGGCTGATGTTGAAACTGGTGAGATAGGGGGACTGCGAAATGAAGCTTCCTGAAACAGCGGAGATGATCCGGATCTTCATCGGGGAGAGCGACAAGCTGAACGGCAAGCCGCTCTACGAGCAGATCGTGCTCAAGGCCCGGGAGCTGAACCTGGCCGGGGCCACGGTGCTCCGCGGCATCCTGGGCTTCGGGGCCGACAGCCGCCTGCACTCGGCCAAGCTGCTGGAGCTTTCCGAGGACCTGCCCATCGTCATCGAGATAGTGGACACAGAGGAGAAGATCAACCAGCTGATGCCGTACCTGGACGAGCACGTCTCCGAGGGGCTGGTGACCATGGAGAAGATGAGGGTGATAAAGTACCGGCATAGCAAGATGCCCGGCTGACGGCCTGGGGCACCGTTCAAAAAGCCGGCGCAACCGCGTCGGTTTTTCGCTTGACAAACAGTCTGTTTGAGATATAATAGAAAACATGATAAGCATTAGATATCGCGTCCTCCCGCCCCTGCTGGCCTCCTTGCTTCTCACGACGGCGGGGACTTCGCTGGCGCAGGAAACCAGACTTGATACGGCGCAGGCAGGGGTCGTTTCTGATTCATCGCGTGGCATCTCGACTGGTTCGGCTTTGCTCGCCACAAGTCCGCTCGATGACCACATCTCGAC
>DHHE01000183.1 GCA_002403115.1 bacterium UBP2_UBA4780
CCGGTGGAGGCCGAGCTGGGCAAGCTGACCTCGACCTCGGACGAGCCCGGGGCCAGGGAGTCGGTGTTCACCGACCCGGACGAGGCCAAGCGCTTCGTGGAGCTGACCGGCTGCGACAGCCTGGCCATCTCCATCGGCACCTCGCACGGAGCCTACAAGTTCAAGGGCGAGCCGACGCTGGACTTCGACAGGCTGGAGAAGATCCAAAAGCTGCTGCCCGGCTTCCCCATCGTGCTCCACGGGGCGTCCTCGGTGCCGCCGGAGCTGGTGGAGATCTGCAACAAGCACGGGGGCAAGCTGCCGGGGACCCGGGGCGTCCCCGAGGAGTTCCTGGCCCGGGCCGCCAAGATGGCGGTCTGCAAGATCAACGTCGACACCGATCTCCGCATCGCCCTGACCGGAGCCATCCGCAAGGTGTTCGCCGAGAGCCCCTCGGAGTTCGACCCCCGCAAGTACCTGGGGCCGGGGCGCGACGCGGTCCGGGAGGTGGTCCGGGGCAAGGTCAGGCTGTTCGGCTGCGCCGGCAAGGCCTAGGGTCTGGAAAGCGAGATTTGGAAATCGGAGGGCGTGATTCGAAAACGAAGAGCGGATGAAAATGAACCAAGGGTTACCCGGTGCCCGCAAGCGGCGAAAGAAAACGATGAGAAGGATGCGAACATGAGCGCTGACATCAGGGATATCATACGCCAGCTGGCGAAGATCAGGCTGGACGAGGGTTTGATCATGAGCCTGTACCTGGACCTTAGCCCGGACCCCAAGGGCCAGAGGCACTACCAGTCATTCATGAAAAAAAGGTTCTCCGAGCTGGAGAAGCAGTACCCCCCGAGATCGCCGCTCCACGGCTACCTGACGACCAACATCCGTGAGATCAACCGCTACCTCAAGGAGGAGCTGGACAGCCGCTCCCGGGGGCTGGCCCTGTTCATCTCCCAGAGCAAGAGGTTCTTCTCCGCCATCCAGACGGCCATACCCTTCGAGAACCGGGTGGCCGTCTCCCGCCTGCCCTACGTCTATCCCCTGGTGAGGATGGCCGACGACTTCGCCTCCTACGGGGTGATGATAAGCGACGAGTGGCGGGCCAGGCTGGTAAGGGTCAACCTGGGTCAGGTCGTGGAGCAGGCGGACATCCTGACCGAGGCCGATGAGGTCTCGGCCAAGGGCTACCAGACCAGGAAGGGGCGGCTGGGGTGGTCGGACGAGAAACACCAGCGCCATCTCAAGGACATCATCGCCAAGCACATAAAATCCGTGGTGGCCGAATCGCGGAAATTCTTCGGACGGGACGTGTCCTGCCTGCTTCTGTCGGCCGACAACCTGGCCCTGGCCGAGATAAACCGCCAGCTGCCGGCCGAGCTCAAGGGAAAGGTCGTCGCCACCCCGAAATTCGACATGAAGACACCGATGAAGAAGGTGCTGGAGGAGTCGCTCAAGATTTACAAGGAGAGGGAGAACCAGGATTCCCTGAAGCTGGCCCGGCAGGCGGTGGTGCTGGGCACCGGCAAGGGCGGCCGGGCGGTGGTGGGCACCGAGGCCACCCTGGACGCCCTGCAGGGAGGCCAGGCCGAGACACTGGTGATCTCGGAGCAGTACCGGGACCAAGGCTGGAAATGCCGGGGATGCCTCCACCTGGGCAGCGGCGGGAAGGCCGCCAAGTGCCCCTTCTGCCGGCACCCGGACGTGGCCGGGGACATCGATATGAAGGAGGAGATGGTGGAGGCGGCCATCCGCCGCGGGGCCAGGGTGGAGTTCTACTCCGGCCCGTCGGAGCTGGACAGGTACGGGCGGGTGGGAGCCCTGCTGCGCTGATTCAACTAACAGCCAACAGACAACGACTAACGGATAACAATTTACAGCGACGAACAACAAACGACAGGCAATTGGATAAGGGGGAATAGATCGTAAAATCATGGACAACAGCATTCTCTATACTAAGGCCTACGCCTTTGCAGTAAGGATAGTCAAGTTGTATAAGGAACTGAATCGGAATAAGGTGGAAAGGGCCCTATCCCGCCAGCTGCTAAGTCGGGAACCTCGATAGGAGCCAACATAGCAGAGGCCACCGGCTCGATCTCGAAAAGGGAGTTCACCGCCAAGATGTCGATAGCCTACAAGGAAACGAGGGAAACCAAATACTGGCTTGACCTGCTGCACGACACGAGGGACCTAGGGGACAAAGAGCATAGTGAGCATTTCAAGGATGTCGACGAGATCGGGGGCATGCTTTTTAGCACCATACGCAAATGCCGGCAAACCAGTTAAGCCGATAACAGGCAGTTGTAACCTGTCAGTTGTTAACCGTTACTTGTTAACTGTTAGTTGTTAACCGTTAGTTGTTAACCGTTAGTTGAGAATGCCATGGCAGTTATTACCATATCCAAGGAGCACGGGGCCGGGGGGCGGGTGATCGCCCAGGAGCTGGCCCGGGCCCTGGGCTACCAGCTGGCCGACAAGGCGGTGATCATCAAGGTGGCCCAGCAGGCCAAGGTGTCCTCGGAACGGGTGGAGAAGTTCGACCAGGAGG
>DHHE01000136.1:0-4346 GCA_002403115.1 bacterium UBP2_UBA4780
AAAAATTATACGATAGCGTAAATAATCGAAAAAAAGGTTCGTTGTTTAAAAAGCATTACAATTTAACTGAGAAATCAATTAATGATTTTGAAAAAATACTCTCAATTGCTACCTGGAAAGAACAAAAAGAAATATATGTTACTGCTTTATGCAAAAACGATATTGTTGCTAAGGTTTATGCAACTATTGGATCAAAATATAAGTGTAGACCATCATTTAATGTAAGGAAAATTGTAGATATTGCGGAATCAATAAGATGTGAGGAGGTCCGTGAGTACCATAATCATTTGGTATGTGAAAATATTGCTAAACCATCAGATAAAGATATACTTTCCTTAAAAACGATGAACTCTTTTTTTAGTGGTTCAAAAATAAAGTATAGATGTTTTATTATTTATTGGAATCAAATACTCGAATATAGAGTTATCGAATACAACGAAGAGCGCGAATGCTTCTTAGTGAATTGCTTAAATTCAATAAATGAAATATAAAAAGCAACATTGGGTTCCAAAATCGTACCTCCAATTATGGCACGATAACAATACACCTGATGGCCATGAACCGTATATTTGGGTATTTTCAAAAGATGGATGTGAATCTAAGGCAAAAGCGCCACATAAAGTTTTCCGTGAAAATGAAATGTACACGATAAAATTATCAAATGGTAAAAGAGATTTAAAAATCGAACATGGTTTATCGGGTTTAGAATCAAAATACATTTCATTATATAAAAATATACTTTCTCAAAGAAAACCGTTAACCTTAGATAATAGGATAATTCTTTGTGCTTTTATTGCTGCAATGGATTCTAGATCGCAGTCAATGAGAGATCATTTGAAAAAACAATGGGGTGAAATATTTAGTATGATGAACGATATGATGATTGATCAATGCAATTCTACAGAACAAGATAAATATCATCAAATTGTCATCCCTTCTAACGCACATACAATCAGTATGGACGAAGTTAAAAAAATGACAACCAATCCAATGCAAAGTGAACTTATACCTTCAATTGTGTCAAAGACGAGCATATTGACAAATATGAACATTGAAATACTATGTACAAATGACAAAATTGGCTTTGTTACTTCTGACACCCCTTGCATTGTTAATGATCCTGAAGTTAATAATCGACAGTTCCCATTAAACACAATTGGATTGGGTTGGAAAACCGTTGAAGTTGCTATGCCCTTAAGTCCAAATCAGTTAGCTTTTTTAAATTGGCGTACTGCCCACTCTACTGATTTATATTACAATATCGATTTACAATTTGTGGATTTATTTAATCGCAACACGATATGTTGTGCCGATAAAAGCTTTATTGTTAATGCAAACGAAAAGAAAAAAGAGTGGTTTAAACATTAGTTGTTATAATAGCTATTGTATGCGCTCCGAAAAAAACATAGTTGATCTGTTACTTTCCACAGCCAAAGACGACCAGCGCATCCGGGCGGTGGTGCTCAGCGGCTCCCGGGCCGACCCCGGCATCCCCAAGGACCCCTTCCAGGACTTCGACATCGTCTACCTGGTGACCGACCCGGCGCCGTTCTCCAGGAACTTCGACTGGATAAAGCGCTTCGGCGAGCTGATGATCCTGCAGACGCCGGAGGACATGGGCGACCCGCCCGGCGAGAACGACGGCAGCTACTCTTACCTGATGCAGTTCCAGGACGGCAACCGGATCGACCTGGGCATAGTCCCGATAGCCGGCAAAGATAAGGTTTTGGCCGACGATCCTCATCGGGTCCTGCTGGACAAGGACGGCGTTTTCGCCGACGCCGCGAAGCCTGCCGCTCCCGGCTGGCAAAGGCCGCCAACCGCCAGGCAGTTCGACGACTGCTGCAACGAGTTCTGGTGGGTATGTTCCTATGCGGCCAAGGGCCTGTGGCGCGACGAGCCGGCCTACGCCAAGCGCATGATGGAGGCGCACGTCCGCGACCAGCTGATTAGGATGCTGGGCTGGCATGTGGGGATAAAGAGCGGCTTCACCAAGAACCCGGGCAAGTTCGGCCGCTTTTTAGAGAAACACCTGGACCCCGGGCTGTGGGACAGCCTGATGAAGACCTACGTCGGCGTCGACGACGAAAGCGTCTGGCAGGCCCTTTTCCGCATGACGGAGCTCTTCCGCCAGGCGGCGAACGAGGTGGCCGACCGGCTCGGATACCAATACCCCAAGGGTGACGACGAGAGGGTGAGTGCCCACCTGCGCCATGTCAAGGGACTGCCCGGGGACGCGAAGGAGATATACCCATAGGCGAGAATACCCTGAAACAGGGCCACCTCGAGGTCATCTGCGGCTGCATGTTCAGCGGCAAGACCGAGGAGCTGATCCGGCGCCTCAAGCGGGCCACCTACGCCCGCCAGAAGGTGCAGGTCTTCAAGCACCTGCTGGACGACCGCTACGACGAGCTGAGCCTGGCATCGCACAGCGGCCTCAAGCTGCCGACCTACGCCGCGGCCGACGCCGCCTCGCTGGTGCGGGCGGTGGGGCAGGGAACCGAGGTCATCGGTATAGACGAGGTCCAGTTCTTCGGGGAGGACGTGGTCTGGGCCATCGAGGAGCTGGTGCGCGGCGGCGTCCGGGTGGTGGCCTCGGGTCTGGACCTTGACTTCAGGGGCGAGCCCTTCGGCCCCATGCCGCGCCTGCTGGCCACGGCCGAGACCGTGGACAAGCTCTCGGCCATCTGCGTGGTCTGCGGGCAGGCGGCCACCCGCAGCCAACGCCTGATAGACGGCCAGCCGGCGCCCTGGGACGCCCCGGTGGTCTCCATCGGATCGTCCGAGCAGTACCAGCCAAGGTGCCGGTCGTGCCACGCCGTGCCCGGGGCCCCGGCCCACCGGGAGTTCAGCCGGTCGCGGCAGGTGGAGATGGACGAACCTAACCCCTTGTTCCCCTTCCCTCGAGGGAAGGGGTAGGGGGTTAGGTCGGCTTGACAGTTTGAAGATATACTACGCCCACATAGAACTTGGCCAGAACGCGGCCTTCGTCTCGGCCACCGAGGCGGGCCTGTTGTGCCTGCTGCTGGGCGAGCCCGAGATCTCCCTGAAGTTCCAGGCCTGGGAGGAGAAGTTCGGGGCGACCTTCATCCGGGATGACGACCGTTTCGGCGACCTGGCGGTGGACCTGGCCGGCTACTTCTGCGGACTGCAGATGGACTTCGGCTACCGGCTTGACCTGCGCGGATCCTCGGTCTTCGAGCGGATGGTCTGGGACAAGGCCATCCAGATCCCCTACGGCCAGGTGCGCTCCTATAAGTGGGTGGCCGAGCAGATCCACCAGCCCAACGCCGCCAAGGCCGTCGGCCGGGCCCTGTGGGCCAACCCGCTGCCCATCGTCATCCCCTGCCACCGGGTGATCCAGAAGGACCTCTCCATCGGCGGGTTTTCGGCCGGGGCCGGCTGGAAGGAGCGGCTGCTGATGCTGGAGCGCGGGGAGCTGAGGATACTGTAACCACCTAAACACCGTTGTCATCCCCGTGAAGACGGGGATCCATATCTAATACACTAACAATATCTGGATTCCCGCTTGCGCGGGAATGACAACCAGAAAGAAAGCGATTCAGTATGCGAATCACCTTCCACGGCGCCGCCCGCAACGTCACCGGCTCCATGTTCCTCCTGGAGGCCGGGGGCAGAAGGCTCCTGGTCGACTGCGGCCTGCACCAGGGCAGGAGGGAGGAGTCCGAGGCCAGGAACCGCGAGATGCCGTTTGATCCGGCCTCGCTGGACGCCGCGGTGCTGACCCACGCCCACCTGGACCACAGCGGCCGGCTGCCGGTGCTGGCCAAGAAGGGATTCCGGGGAAAGGTCTACATGACACCGGCCACCCGGGACCTGCTGGGCATCATGCTGAGGGACTCGGCCCACATCCAGGAGTCGGACATCAAGTTCGTCAACAAGAGGCACCGGCAGAAGGGCCTGCCCCCCAAGGAGCCGCTGTACGACAAGGACGACGTCGAGGCCTGCCTGGGGCTCTTCGCCGAAGTCGATTACGGGAAGCCTTTCGGCCCCCTGCCCGGAGTCACCGCCGTCTTCCGCGACGCCGGGCACATCCTGGGATCGGCCATGGTGGAGATGGACGCCTCGGACAACGGCGCGAAAAAGCGCCTGCTCTTCTCCGGGGACCTGGGCCGCCAGGGGATGCCCATCATCCGCGACCCGCACCAGCCAGCCGAGGCCGACGTCCTGATCATGGAGAGCACCTACGGGGACCGCCTGCACGGCGCCCTGGAGGAGACCTCGGGCAAGCTGGAGGCCCTGGTGCGCCAGACCTACCAGCGCAGGGGCAAGGTGATCATCCCGGCCTTCTCGGTGGGCCGCACCCAGGAGATCGTCTACGAGCT
>DHHE01000136.1:4368-4641 GCA_002403115.1 bacterium UBP2_UBA4780
ATCTTCCGCAACCACCCCGAGTGTTTCGACCGGGAGACCTTCGAGCAGTTCGGCCGCGAGGACGACCCCTTCGGCTTCCGGCGGCTGACCTACGTGGGCGGACCGGACGAGTCCAAGAAGCTGAACGACCGCGATGGCCCCTGCGTCATCATCTCGGCCTCGGGCATGTGCGAGGGCGGGCGGGTGCTGCACCACCTGGCCCATTCGATCGGCGATCCCAAAAACCTGGTGCTGATAGTCGGCTTCCAGGCCCAGGGGACGCTGGGGCGGAGG
>DHHE01000101.1:0-374 GCA_002403115.1 bacterium UBP2_UBA4780
TTGATAATCGTGGCCCTGGTGGAGGCCGGCCAGATGACGGTGGCCGCCATCGCCATCGGGGTCAGCGTCCTGACCCTGTGGTACTTCCTGCTGATGCAGCGCCGGGCCTTCTATGGCAAGCTGGCGGCCGGGCTGGAGAAGGTGAAGGAGGTGCCGTTCTACATGGCGGCGGCCGTGTTCTGCCTGGCGGCGCTGTGCCTGCTGGTGGGGATCTTCTACCCCTGGGTGGTCCAGAGCCTGATCCTGCCGGGGGCCCAGGCGCTGTCCAACACCCTGGGGGCCGGGGCGGCGCCTCTTTTCTGACATAACTTTGCTATTGTCATCCCAAGAACGGCTTCGTGCCCAGCTGGCTGAGGGATGTAAAGTGCTCACCC
>DHHE01000101.1:402-3669 GCA_002403115.1 bacterium UBP2_UBA4780
AGACACGGAGAGAAGATGGACCCGATAAACCTGATACTGCTGATCGCGATCACCGTCATGGCGGTGCTGGCGGTCTTCCTGCGGGACCTGCTGCGGGCGGCCGTCAGCCTGGCCTTGATGAGCGCCCTGCTGGCGGTGGTCCTCTACCGGATGGACTCGCCCTACGCCGCGGTCTTCGAGCTGTCGGTGGTGGCCGGGCTGATCACGGTGCTGTTTGTCTCGGCCATCGCCCTGACCAAGGACGAGGAGCAGGTGGCCGAGGCCCGCTGGCCGCTGTACGTCTTCCCGCTGGCCCTGGCGCTGTTCGGCGTCATCATCCTGGCGGCGGTGCCGGCGCTGTTCGGCTCGACCCCGGCCGGCTGGGGCAACCCCACCGCCACCTTCGGGGGCACCCTGTGGGGCCTGCGCTCGCTGGACGTCCTGGGGCAGATCGCGGTCATCTTCGGGGGCGTCTTCGGGGTGCTGGCCCTGTTTCGCGAGAAACCGCCGACGGCCAAGGAGAAGCTTGAGGCCGAGAAGGCCAAGGAGGGAGGGAACCGGCTATGGTGATACCCTACATGATATTCGTGGGCCTGCTGTTCGCCATCGGGCTCTACTGCCTGCTGACCTCGCGCAACATGATCAAGCTGCTGATCGGGCTGGAGGTGATGGCCAAGGCGGCGGTGCTCTCCTTCATCACCGCCGGCTACGCCCGGGGGGAGACATTCCTCTCGCAGTCCCTGGTGGTCACCTTCATCGTGGTCGAGGTCTGCATCGTGGCGGTGGCCCTGGCCCTGGCCATCAACGCCTACCGCAACACCGGCAGCCTGGACATCCGCAAGCTGGCCAGACTCAAGGGCTGACCGTCGTATGAACGTAGTAACGATGAACGTTACTACGACCAAGGCTGCCTACGGTACTACGTTTTGGAGATACAAGAATGCAACCATCATTCTCAAGCGCTTGGAACATCCTGCTGACCCCGCTGGCGGGTTTCGCCATCTTCTCACTGGTGGGATGGCTGCTCTACCGGCTGGGAGGGGCCATGGCCCCCAAGCTGAACCCGGGCGGGGGCAAGCTGGCCCAGTACGCCTGCGGCGAAAACTTCCCGGCCAGGAAGCTGCAGGTGGGCTACCGGCTGTTCTTCTACGCCGCCCTGTTCTTCACCATCATGCACGTGGCGGCGCTGGTGGCGGCCACCATCCCCGGGGGCAGCATGGCCTTCGCCCTGCTGGGGGTGCTGTACCTGATGATGATCCTGCTGTCGATCTTCGCCCTGATACTCAAGTAAACACCAAATCCAAAATCCAAAATTCGAATCGCCGTTTGACGATTTTGAGTTTTGAGTTTTGAATTTTGAATTTAAGGTCAAGAGATGGCACTAGAGAAACTGGTCAAATGGTCGCGGGTGTCCTCGCCCTGGCTGCTGCACTTCAACAGCGGGGCCTGCAACGGATGCGACATCGAGGTGCTGGCGGCCCTGATGCCCCGGTTCGACCTGGAGCGCTTCGGGGTGCTGCTGAAGGCCACCCCGCGGCACGCCGACGTCCTGGTGTGCACCGGGGCGGTCACCCGGCAGCAGACCGAACGGCTCAAGCGGATCTACGAGCAGATGGCCGAGCCCCGCTTCGTGGTGGCGGTCGGCGCCTGCGCCTGCTCGGGCAACGTCTTCCGCGGCTGCTACAACGTGCTGGAGGGCGTGGACAAGGTCATCCCGGTCAACGCCTACATCCCGGGGTGCGCGGTGCGACCGGACGCGGTCATCGACGGGGTGGCCAAGCTGCTGGGCGCCCTGAAGAACGGCTAACCGGAGGAGGACAACATGACCGTCGACGAGATCAAGAAGATCATAGAGCAGAAGCTGGGGGCCAAGGCCCTGGAGGTGTCCGTCAAGTCGCCGCGCCAGATGTTCGTGACCGTGGCCCCGGACAACCTGATCGAGGCCATGGGTGTCTTCAAGCGGGACATCGGGCTCTATCACCTCTCCACCATCACCGGGAGGGACACCGGAGAAAAGCTGGAGGCCCTCTACCACCTGGCCATGGAGGGCACCGAGCTGACGGTCCGGGCCCAGACGGACAGGGACAATCCCAGGCTGCCCACCGTCACACCGGTCTATCCGGGGGCTATCTTCTACGAGCGCGAGGTCCACGACCTGGTGGGCATCGACATCGACGGCCACCCGGATTTGCGGCCCTTGGTGCTGCCAGAGGACTGGCCCCAGGGGGTCTACCCGCTGCGCAAGGACTGGAAGTACAACCGGGAGAAAGGAGCCATCGAATGAGCACCTTCGTACTGCCGGTCGGGCCCCAGCACCCGGCCCTCAAGGAGCCGACCTCGTTCCGCTTTCTGGTGGACGGGGAGACGGTGGTGGACGCCGACCTGCGGCTGGGATACAACCACCGGGGCATCGAGAAGGGCTGCGAGGACCGCACCTACGTCCAGTGCGCCTACATCCTGGAGCGGGTGTGCGGCATCTGCTCCAACGCCCACATGACCGCCTTCGTCCAGGGGGTGGAGAGGATCCTGGCGCTGGAGGTGCCCAAGCGCGGCCTCTACATCCGCTGCCTGATGGGCGAGCTGGAGCGGGTCCACTCCCACCTGCTGTGGCTGGGGGTGGCCGGGCACGAGGTGGGCTTCGATACCTTCTTCATGTACACCTGGCGGGACCGGGAGATCGTCCAGGACATGCTGGAGATCATCTCCGGCAACCGGGTGAACTACGGGATGCAGACACCGGGCGGGGTGCGCCGCGATCTTGACGAGGGCCAGATCAAGAAGTGCCTGGAGGGCCTCAAGACTCTGACCGAGCGGACCGTCTACTACCTCAACCTGGGCGCCACCGAGCCTACCCTGGTGGCCCGCATCGCCGGAGTGGGCATTCTGCCCAAGGCCAAGGCCCTGGAGCTGAACGCCGCCGGACCGACGGCCCGGGCCTCGGGGGTGGAGATGGACGTCCGCAAGGACGCGCCCTACGCCGGGTTCGAGCTGGACATCCCGTTCCACCTGGTGACAGATCCGGGGAGCGACGTGCTGGCCAGGGTGGTGGTGCGGGCCAAGGAGCTGCTGGAATCATACAAGATCGCCGAGTTCATCCTCAGGAACCTGCCGGCCGGAGAGATTAGGGCCAAGGCTCCGCGCAAGGTGCCCGAGGGCGAGGTGGTCAGCCGGGTGGAGGCCCAGCGGGGGGAGTGCATCCACTACATCCGGTCCAACGGGACGGACAAGCCGGACCGGGTCAAGGTGCGGGCCCCGACCCTGGCCAACTGGCCGGCCACATTGTACATG
>DHHE01000020.1 GCA_002403115.1 bacterium UBP2_UBA4780
GCATCTACAACCAGCTGATCCAGATCCGGGTCAACATCGACAAGGCCTGGGCCAACATCGAGGTGCTGGAGAAGCAGCGCTACGACGAGATCCCCAAGCTGGTGAAGATCTGCGAAGGCTACATGCAGTACGAGCGGGACACCCTGCAGAAGGTGACCGAAGCCCGCACCCGCTTCATGGAGGCCAAGGGCCCGGCCGACATGGCCCAGGCCGACGGCATGCTGGCCGGGGCGCTGAAGAGCCTGTTCGCCGTGGCCGAGAACTACCCGCAGCTCAAGGCCGACCAGAACTTCGTCCACCTGCAGTCGCGGGTGAGCGGCCTGGAGAACCAGATCGCCGACCGCCGCGAGTTCTACAACGACTCGGTGGCGGTGTTCAACACCCGGATCAAGCAGATCCCGGACACGCTGGTGGCCGGGATGATGGGCTGCACCGACCGGGAGATGTACAAGGTGGCCGAGGAGGAGAGGAAGGCGCCGGACATCTCCTTCGCCCAGCCCAAGTAGGGGCGCGTCGGGCCGCATGCGAATAACCGCGATACCGAGCCTCGGCCTGGCCCTGATCGCCGTCTGGGGGGCCGCCGGGGCCGGCCCGGGAATCCGGGCCGGGGCCAACTACGCCTTCATCCAGGCCGAGGGAATCTCGCCGCAGACCAGGCCGGCCCTGCTGGCCGGGGCCACCTACCTGATCAGGCCGATAGACCAGGTCAACATCCAGTTCGAGATCGACTACTGCCGGCACCACCTGCGCTTCGACGACTCGACCCAGAGCTACTCCCTGCGCATGGATTACATCCGGCTGCCGGGGATGATAAAAGTCCACCTGGCCGGCGACGAGGACAGCTTTATCCGGCCGTTCCTTCTGGGCGGCGGCGAGCTGGCCGTCAAGGTGGGCCAGCGCTTCACGGTGGACGGCGAGAACCAGCTGATGCCGGACATCTACCCGGTGGACATGGGGGTCTTCCTGGGAGCGGGGGTCAACGTCCTGGGGCACCTGGCGCTGGACGTCCGCTTCTACCGCAGCACCATGTCCATAGTCAACAGGGACGAGTTCGGGGACATCAGGAACCTGGGGATATCCTTGTCGGCCGGCGTCAATCTGTGATGATCGGCCGAATCTAAGATGAGGTGAAAGCGAATCACGGGACGCGGAAATCGGGCCGGTGAATAAAACCAAGTTGAATAAAAGCAAGCCCGGCCACCAGGAATGGCTGGGCTTGCTGGCGCGCGTCCACCAGGGCCGGGTAGAGGTGGCCAACCTCACGGGCCGTAGGGCCGTTGAGGAGCAGAGTATCGGCGTTCTGGATTTCCTGGGCGGCAGGCTCGACGATCCCGGGCTGAACCGCGATATCGCCAAACTGCAGACCCGGTTCCATCTGGACACCGGCAACCTGTCGGCGGCCCTGGAACATAGCCGGCGGTTGACGGAGCTGGCGAGGGTGGCGGGCGGTGGCGAGGAGATAGCCAAGGCCCTTTCCTGGCAGGCGATGATCCACCGGGAGCGCTCTGAGCACGAGCGGGCCATCGAGATCTACGCCGAGGCCGAGCCCTTGATGGAAAACCGGATATACCTGGCCGAGCTCTGGCAGGAGAAGGGGCTGACCCACAACTATCTGGGCCAGTACGTCCTGGCCGAGCAGCTCATCACCCGGGCGCTTGACTTCTTCCGGCCCTTGGGCAGCACCGAGAAGAAGGCGGCCGCCATCAATGACCTGGGGGTCTGCTTCTACCAGCAGAAGCAGTACCGGAAATCACTGGAACTTTTTGAGGAAGCCGTCGGACTGTACCTCAAGATCGGCTACAAGCTGGGCAGCGCCACCACCGCCGGCAACCTGGTCAACATCCAGCTCCACCTGGGCAACATCGGCCGGGCCCTGGACCTGGCGAGAAACTGCCTGGAATGGGGCACGGAGATAGAGGATCAGATCACCATCGGACTGGGACACGAAAAGCTGGGGACCGTCTTTCAGATTCTGGGCATGCCGGGAAAGGCCATGGATCACCTTCAGAAGGCCGAGGAATGCGCGGCCAGGACCGGGGACTTCGTGGTCAGGGGTCTGGTGCTGGGTCTGCAGACCGAGGTGCTGACCGGACTGGGGCGGATGGAGGAGGCCGATGCCGCCCTGGGCAAGGCCGAGGAGCTGGGGCGGGAGACAGGCGAGGAGATCCTGACTTTCAGAATGGAGGTCAAGCGCGCTTGGATGACATCACTTCTAGGGGACTGCCCCCGGGCAGTGGAAAGATGGGATGAGATAATCCGCAAAGCCGAGGGTGGGGCGGACCGGAAATGCGCCAATGAGGCCCGGCTGGAGAAGGCTTCATGTCTGCTGGCCTTGGGCGGGGCTGTGGAAGCCCGGCGCTGCCTGGAAGAGATAACCGCGGTGGAGGAATCATCGGTCTTCTGGTTACTAAGGCACCGGGCGTTCGGCGCCGAGGTTTGCCGGGCATCAGGCGACCCGAGTTCGGCCGGGGAGCACTGCCGCCAGGCCCAGAGGCTGGCCGCCGAGGTGCTGGCGCTCAACCGGGAAGCTTGGATCAGGGA
>DHHE01000048.1:0-142 GCA_002403115.1 bacterium UBP2_UBA4780
GGCGGACAGGCAGGAATACAGGAATCAGGCTGTCGATTTGAATTTATTCGAGCTTGCCAATATTCCAAAACCTAAAACATTGTCACCCTGAGATTAACTCCATGCCTAACAAGTTGAAAGCCTGCCCTGAGTATGGCTACGT
>DHHE01000048.1:270-11493 GCA_002403115.1 bacterium UBP2_UBA4780
TGGCTTCATGGATTCCTTATAGAATATTCTTTACGTTTTACACAGAATATTACTTGTTAGTTACTAACCCAGAATCTTCCTGAATAGATGGGATAATCATTTAATCGGAAACGGAAAAGATCGATGTAGCCGGCTCGTTAACACGAGCTGATTTTCACGATGTCGTGAACTCCAGGTAGAGGCTCTCCAGGTCGGCGTGGTTATTCTGTGACAGGCAGCGGAGCTCGGCCAGGGTGCCCTGGGCGGCCAGGCGGCCCCGGGCGATGATGCCGATGCGGCCGCAGATGGACTCGGCCAGGCTGAGGGTGTGGGTGGATATCAGCAGGCAGGCGCCGCGGGCCGCCTCCTGGAGGAAGATCTGGCGCACCGTCAGGATGCTGGCCGGGTCCAGGCCCACCAGGGGCTCGTCTATCAGGTAGGCGTCCGGCCGGTGGAGCAGGGCCGAGGCCAGCACCAGCTTCTGCCGCATGCCGTGGGAATAGCCCTCGGCCCGCTGGTCCAGCCAGTCGGAGGCCTGGAGCCTGCCGGCCAGCTCCGTTATCCGGTCACCGGCCTGGCTCCGGCCGATCCCGTAGAGGCCGGCCACCATGGTGAGGAACTCGCGGCCGGTCAGGACGTCGTAAATATAGGGATTGTCCGGGATGAAGCCGAGCCGGCGCTTGGCCTCGACAGGGTTCTCCCGGATGTCGGCGCCGCCGATGGCCACCCGGCCCCGGTCCGGGCGCAGCAGGCCGCAGAGCATCTTGAGGGTGGTGGTCTTGCCGGCGCCGTTGGGCCCCAGCAGGCCGTAGATCTCGCCCGGGAACACCGCGAGGTCCAGCCCGGCCACCGCCGCCTTGCTGCCGAAGCTCTTGAACAGGCCCTGGGCCAAAATGCAGGGCGCCGTCGGGCCGGTCATCGGGACTCGACCACCTCGATCTTGAGGCGGCCCATGGCCGGCAGCAGCCGGGTCTGGGAGGACAGGTCGCCGGAGACCAGCCGGACGCGGGCGGCGTCGGCCGGGCTCTGGCCGAAGGCGGGGTCCAGCTCGATCCACTCCCCGCACCAGACGGCGTTCCAGGCATGGTAGTAGAAGCGCCCCTCCATGAAGACCACCCCCAGGCAGAGGCGGGCCGGGACCCCGGCGGCCCGGGCCAGGGCGCAGAACAGGGTGGCGTGCTCGTTGCAGTCCCCGCGGCGCGAGGCCAGCACCTCGACGGCCGAGGGCAGGGTGACCGACATCTTCTTCTCCAAGGAGCCGAACACCCAGTCCGAAATGGCGGTCGATTTCAACCAGGGATCCGACATCCCGGCGCAGATGGAATCGGCCAGGGCCCGCACCGCCGGGTCGTCAGATTGAATGAGAGCGGTGGCCGAAAGCCAGACCCGCAGGCTGTCAGGCACGGGGCCCTGGACCCGTCCGGGAACCGGCTCCCTGGTCACCGCCAGGACCCCGTTCCCCAGCCTCTGGCGGCCGCCGTCCAGGTCGAAGCCGGCCGGCTCGATGTCCAGCAGACGGTAGGCGGCGCTCGAGGCGCCGCGGGGGTCCTCAAACCGACGGCCCAGGGCCGGCACCGAAAGGGAGGTCAGAAGGTCCAGCGGCCGTTCGGAGCCCTTGACGTCCAGGGCCCGCTCCCTGGGCTCGGCCAGAAGGACGATGCCCAGGGGGCCCTCCTCCCTGAGGATCCGGCCCAGGGTGTCCACCCAGACTTGCGAGGTCACTCCGGCGAACTCGGTTTCCAGCCGGACGCTCCACTCGGTGCGCCCGGGCAGGGCCAGGCTCTCCCGGCCGGCCACGGTGATGGTTGCCGGCTGGAGCGACAGGGACGACGGGTCGAAGATGGAGAAGACATGCCGGTCGCCCGGCTTCAGGCTGCGGCCGGCCAGCAGCGGCTCCATGGCCTCGGGAAGGGTGACCGGCCCGGACAGCCCCACCTCCTGCCTTTGCGTCCGGCCGCCGGTCTCCACATCGACCAGAAGTTTCCGGCCGCGGACCTCGCCCCTGACCTTTATGTCGGCGGCGCCGGACAGTCTGAAGTCGAATCGCTTCAGGGCGTAGTCCCGGTCCAGATCGTAGCTGAGGGCCGAGGCCACCTCCTGGGGGTGGCCCATCATTTGAAAGCGCATCAGGCTGCGGTTGGAGATCGCCCGGCCCCCGCCGGGCAGGGACCGGGAGATGGTCACCGAGTGGCCGATCTTGTCAGTGCCCAAATAGAGGCCGTACCAGGACTCGGAGTCGCCGGCCCCAGGCCCCTTATCGAGACGCGCCTCCCGGGGGCAACCCCCGGCCGACAGGGCGAACCAGGCCAGCGAGCCGGCCCAGGCCAGCCCGGCCGCCCAGAAGCCTAAGTTCCTTGTCTTGAGCATAAGCGAGGTAAATTATACCACCTCCCGGGCGCATGTCAATATTTATTTAAAAAAAACTTGACTTCTTCCCGGTATTTTATTATCATTATGCCATTATGCTAATGAACTTTAGATAAGGAGGTGGGACCGGAGCAGTAAAACACCGTCCGTGGTCCTGGCGCAGGAGATTACGGGAAACCAATACCCATTCATTACCATCCAACCAAACAACAGGAGTAAAACATGAAGGCGAGAATCGGCTTTCTGCTGGCAACCCTGGTTCTGGCAGCCGCGGTCGGACATGCGGCCGAAGGCCTGCCCTGGTGGTCCAACCCCTGGACCGAGTCCTTCCGCAGCGCGTCCACCGCTTCCCTGCTTGAGGACGACCTGGACCTGATGCTGGACCCGGGCATGATGCCCCTGATCGAGGGCTACCGGCTGTACACCAACCTGGCCAACTTCGTGGACAAGGACGAGGAGATATTCAACCCGGCGGACACCAACAACTACTACCTGATCGGCGGCAAGGCCCCGTTCTTCGGGTACGGGCACATGGGCCTGCTTTACGACCGCAGGTTCAGCCGCAGCTCGGACACAACGTCCGCTACCGGCTCCTATTTCGAGGACCTGGACGCCAACGGCACCTACGACCGGAGGACGGTCCAGGAGGGCATGAATTACTCGGGACAGCAGGAAAAGGACACCCACTGGTGGCTGGGCTTCGGCCGCGAGATGGGCACGGGCCGGATCGGTCTGCTGGTCTACCACCAGGACGGATACTATAAGGAGCAGCCCGGCGCCAACAATTACGAGGGCAAGACCACCGTCACCGACCTGGTAACCGGGGCCACCACCCTCAGCGCCGAGCAGTCGGAGACCCGCAACGACCAGACCACTTACAGCGTCAACGGCGGCGCCCTCTCCTACTGGCGCCCGATGACCGAGAACCTGGACCTGGGCGTGGCCGCCGGCCTGAACATCCACCTGGCCGAGGAGCTGGATTCGCTGACCTACGCCTACTCCGCCACCAGTCCCTCGACTCCCGGGGTCAACGGCACCACCATCGACAGCACCGCTGTCCTAAACAAGATCCCCTGGGACCATGTGGGACTGGAGCTGAACCTGAGGCTGGCCGGGATCTACAAGTGGAACGACAACGTCCGCACCCGGACAGACCTGATGTTCTCCACCCTCAGCGGCTCCACAGACGAGGGGTCCATCACCTCGGAGTACAATTACCTGTCCGCCTTCCAGCTGCCGGCCCCGCTGGGCGTCAACTCCACCTCGATCACACGCGACCGGATGGCCGAGACGGTGGCCCAGGAGAACAGCTTCCTGGGGGTGGGCCTGTTCAGCAAGACCACGGTCAAGTTCAACGATAGGGTCGAGATGTCCATCGGGCTGGGTCTGGGCAGCAGCAAGGGAGATGCCAGCACAGAATATACCAGCGACTACACCGAGACCATCGTCTACAACGACGGCGACCCCTCCCTCTACACCGACTACACCCAGGTGACCACCGGCTCTGAATACGTGAAGGAAATGTACACCTGGTCGGCCCTGAACATATTGGCCCCGGTGGCGGTCGAGTTCCACATCACCGACCCGGTGGTCTTCCGGCTGGGGGCACAGCACAGTTTCCAGTACAGAGACTTTGCCTACACAGAGCACCATGAGTTCGTGCCCGACCGGGTGAGCTACACCGACGCCTACGGGGTGACCACGGTCAGCCACTTGGACTACTTCAGTCTCAACGCGTTAGGCTACACCGCCCAGGATGCCTACAACGAGACCCGCTTCACCTACGGGGCCGGCTGGCAGATCACCGACAACCTGCAGCTGGACTTCATGGGCTTCGCCAAGCTGGACGACCTGACCAACTGGAAGCTCTCGGCCATATTCAAGTTCTAAGAGCATGAAACGCAGAAAGGAGCCAATGATGAAGAGATACGCCCTATTTCTGGCGGTGCTGCTGGTTGCAGTCCTGGCGTTCAACAGCTGCGGGAAGAAGGAGAACCCGTACGAACCCAACACCGACGCGGCCATGGGCAGCGTCGCCGCCAACCTGATCAACTCCGGGGCAGTGAACGTCACCCCGGGCTTGGGCGTGGCCCTGTTCGATTTAAATACGGATTCGCTCGGCATCCAGGCCCAGATCATCATCACCTTCCCGGTCAACATGAACGCCGGCACCGTCAACCTGACCAACATCGAGGTCGACGCCATCCAGGGCGGCACCATCACCTACTACCCCGAGCTGAGGAAGGCGGTGATCTACGGCACCTGGACCGCCGGCGCCTACTGGGTCAAGGTCGTCTTCAAGACCGGCCTGCAGGGACAGGGCGGCGGCTACATCGACGGCAACGGCAACGGCAAGGCCGACGGCGCGCCCTACGACTACAAGAAGTACTACGTCTGTGTGGGCGCCCCCGTCACCCCGGCCCCGGACTTCGTCCACCCGGCGTTGATAAACGGATTCCCCTACGGCGGCGGCGTCAACCCCATCCATCCCGGGTTCTACTGTACCTTCGACAACAACGACATCGACTCCAACCTGGTCAGGGCCAACTTCAGCGTTCGGGACAGCACCGGCCGCAGCATCTCCCTCAAGTCGGCCGGCACCGCCGGGGGGCCGGGCTCATGGTTCGTTCTTTTCCAGACCACCGGAGCCGACTCCATCCTGACTTCCAACGCCCCGTACACGGTCAACGTCAACCTGAACGCCATCTCGGACACCAACGGCAACAAGGCGGTCTGGTCCAACTACGGCTACGTGGCCAACATCGCCAACGCGGTCTGGCCGTTCCGGACCTCGACTACCGCGGCCGGCGACTATACGCCGGTGCGTTACATTACTTACTCCAAGACGGCCACCGAGTTGATAGTGACTTTCAACGACACCCTGAACTACACCACTATCAACGCCAACACCTTCAAGGTCTACAAGACTAGCGGCGGAAACCTGTCCAGCGCCGTCTACGGCAGGATCTACTACCAACCCAGCGACGTCGGTGCCTATCAGGTGCGTTTCACCCTGGAGAACGCGCCGATAGCCGACCCTCCGAATTCAACGAACTACCGGTTCTACCTCAGCCGCAACATAAGGGACAACACAGGCTGGTATCTTGACGGCAATAACAACGGCATCGGCGGCGAAGCCGGGGTGCCCGGCTGGTACATCTCATCGGACGACATCGACGAGGGCTTCACCCGGTAACGGCAGTTACCCCAAGAAACGCCTCCCGCCAAACGGCGGGGGGCGTTTCGCTATTTACCGAACTTTGGCAAAAAATGTTGCGCAAGCGGTCATCGAGTTGGCCGGCGTCTCGATGCCTCGACCCGGCTCGGCACAAGTACGCCCGCCGATGGTCGAGTGGCCGTTATCTCGATACGAACCGTTTCCGGTTCTACTCGATAATCGGCTGTACTTGTGCTGAGTGCATCGAAGCATCGAGACCAGGCGGGCACTCGACTCGTGGTGAGCTTGTCGAACCACGTCCGGCCAGTACCTCGACAAGCTCGGTAACAATCGAGATGACCGCTTGCCATGGAACAGCCCTTAACCAATATTCGCAAAAGTTCAGTATTTACAAAGTTTTTCAAATATGAGATAATTACCTGCCTAATGCTCAGGCGCGTAAGCCAGGGATTTCACGACCCTTAAAATTCAAAATTCCATTTGGATAAGGCCGTCAAACGGATTTGAAGCGGGCATTCATCATCATACTCGACGGCTGCGGGGTGGGCGAGCTGCCGGACGCCGGGGACTACGGCGACCGGGGCAGCAACACCCTGGGCAACCTGTCCCGGGCCGTGCCGGGGGGGCTGGCGCTGCCCAACCTGGGGGCGCTGGGCCTGGGGAACATCATCGACATCCAGGGGGTGCCTCCGCAAGCCTCCGCCCTGGGCTTCTGGGGGAAAATGGCCGAGCAGTCGGCCGGCAAGGACTCGACCTCGGGCCACTGGGAGCTGGCTGGGCTGGTGACCGTGAAGCCGTTCCCCACCTATCCCCAAGGCTTTCCCCGCGGGGTGCTGGATGCCTTCAGGAAAGCCATCGGGCGCGGGATACTGGGCAACAAGGCGGCCTCGGGCACCGAGATCATCGCCGAGCTGGGAGACGAGCACGTCGCCACCGGGCGGCCCATCGTCTACACCTCGGCCGACAGCGTCTTCCAGATCGCCTGCCACCAGGAGACGGTTGCGCTGGAACAGCTGTACGACTGGTGCCGGAAGGCCCGCGGCATTCTGGCCGGAGAGCACGCGGTGGGGAGGGTGATCGCCCGGCCGTTCATCGGAGTATCGGGCAACTACCAAAGGGTCGGCGGAAACCGCAAGGATTTCTCGCTGACTCCGCCGAAGCCGACCCTGCTGGACGGGATCAAGGAGAGCGGGCGGCAGGTGGTCGGTGTGGGCAAGATATGCGACCTCTACGCCGGACGGGGCCTGACCGAGTGCCTCCACAGCGACGACAACCGGGACGGCATGGCCAAGTTTCTCGGGGCGGTTCCCAAACTGGAAAGCGGCCTGTTGATGATGAACCTGGTGGAGTTCGACATGACCTGGGGGCACCGCAACGACGTCCCGGGCTTCCATTCGGGCCTGAGGGAGTTCGACGCCTGGCTGCCGGAGCTGATGTCGGCCATGGCCGAAGGGGACATCCTCTTCATGACCGCCGACCACGGCAACGACCCCACCACCCCGTCCACCGACCACTCCCGGGAGTACGTGCCGCTGCTGGCCTGGGGGCCGGGGCTGGGACCGGGAACGGACCTGGGGACCAGGAGTTCCATGGCCGACCTGGCGGCCACCGCGGCCGAGGCTTGGGGCATAAAGGGATTGGAAAACGGAAACAGTTTTTGGAAAGAGATAAGGTCTGTTTAAAAGCGATATGGGCAAAGGGGCCGTAGTGAAGTTTAATTCCCGCAAGAAAGCGATCACGTGGATGACCGACAGATTGCTTCTGGACGAAGCCAGAAAGGCCGCCAAGAAAGCCTACGCCCCCTATTCAAGGTTCAAGGTGGGAGCGGCGGTGCTGGCCGCGGACGGAAGGATATTCTTCGGCTGCAACGTGGAGAACGCCTCCTACGGCCTCTCGATGTGCGCCGAGCGGAACGCGGTGGCCAAGGCCGTCTCCGAGGGGGCGAGGGATTTCGAGGCCATCGCGGTCTGCGCCGACACCACGGGACCGGTGACGCCCTGCGGGGCCTGCCGCCAGGTGCTGTCGGAGTTCAGTCCCTCGATGAGGGTGATAATGGCCGGCCGGTCCGGCAAAGCCAGGACCGCAGCGCTGGACCGGCTGCTGCCGGAGTCGTTCGGGCCAGGATATCTGAGGAAACGGGCGAAGAAACGCATCGGGCCCAAGAAACACGCCGGAAAAAGATAAATCCGGGCCAATATCAGGGAGGGACTTTCGCTCCCTTGGCGCGTTTCGCGGGCAAAAGAGATCGGACATGACACCTAAATACACATAAGGAGCCTTAATGCACGAAGTAGCCTATGCCATGGGCCAGGGGGGCGAGGCCGGCCAGGGCGGGGGCGGGCTGATGGGCCTGCTGCCGATACTGGTCATGTTCGCCATCATCTACCTGCTGCTGATCATGCCCCAGCAAAAGCAGCAGAAGAAGCACGCCGCCATGCTCAAGTCACTGCAGAAGGGGGACAAGGTGGTGGCCGCCGGCGGCATCCACGGGACGGTGGCGGGTGTGGACGAGGCCCGCGGCATCGTGGTGGTCAAGGTGGACGAGAACGTCAAGCTGGAGGTGCTGAGGACATCGGTCTCGGCCAAGCTGGAGAAGTGAACCGGGCCGGGGCCGTCCAGGCTTGCCGCCCCGCGGATTTACGAGCCTCGACGGTACCGCGATGACAGAGAACCAGGCGACATACGGCATCCGCATTTTCGGGGACCCCGTCCTCAGGAGGAAGGCCGACGAGGTCAGGAACGTCGACGCCAAGCTGATGGCGCTGGCCGACGGCATGCTGGCCGTCCTGGGAAGGTCCAGGGGGCTGGGCCTGGCCGCGCCCCAGGTGGGGCGGTCGGTGTCCCTCTGCATCATCAACCTGCCGGCCATGGACCAGGCCCAGAAGAAGCCGTTGATCCTCCTGAACCCCAGGGTGGCCGGAACCCACGGCCGGCTGGTGCACCAGGAGGGCTGCCTCAGCTTTCCCGAGCTGTACGCCGACATCGCCCGGCCCAAGAAGATAGGCATCTCCGGGCTGGACCTGGAGGGCAGGGAGATTGAGCTGGAGGCCGATGAGATGCTGGCCCGCTGCTTCCTGCACGAGATCGACCACCTCAACGGGGTGCTGTTCATCGACCACCTGAGCCATCTGAAGCGCCAGCTTTTAAGGGGCCAGCTTAGGCGCATCGCCGGAATACGGGGTGACCGGTAGCATGCCGAGGCGCCAGGCCCCCGGCATCATCAGGTTCCGGGGGCAGCCGGACGAGTCTCTCGTCGATGAGGCGCTTTCGGCGTTAAGCGGGGGGGGGGTGGCGGCCCTGCCCACCGACACGGTATACGGGCTGGCGGTCCGGGCCGATCTCGGGGACGCGATCAAGCGCGTCTACCGCATCAAGGGACGGGGTTTCGACAAGCCGCTGGTGCTGCTGGCCAGGGACGCGGAAAGCGCCGGACGGCTGTGCCGGGACCTGCCTTCCGGCTTCGATCGCCTGGCGCAGAAGTTCTGGCCCGGCCCGCTGACGCTGGTGCTCGGGGCCTCGCGACAGGTGACGGACTGGGGGCTGGGCGGCAACGGGACCGTCGGCGTCCGGGTGAGCGCCGAGGCGGTGGTGCGGATGATACTGGAGAGGATCGGCGTTCCCCTGGCCAGCACCAGCGCCAACCGGAGCGGGCAGCCGGAGTGCCATTCGGGCGCCGAGGTGCTGCGCAGCCTGAAGGAGCCGCCCGACCTGCTGCTGGACGGGGGCGAGCGGCCCCGGCGGAGACCTTCGACGGTGCTCGACCTGAGCGGGCCGCGTCCGGTGCTTCTGCGCAGGGGTGCCATCGGGCGGGCCGAGCTGGAGGAGGCCTGCGGCCGGCCTGTCGGGCTGGCCCGGATCAGGGCGCTGTTCGTCTGCACCGGGAACACCTGCCGCAGCCCGATGGCCGAGGGCCTGCTCAGGGCCAGGCTCCCCAAACACTGGCGGGGCCTGGTCGAGGCGGAGTCCTGCGGGACCGGGGCCCTGCCGGGGATGCCGGCCACCGCCACCGCCCAGCAGGCCGCCCGGAAAAGGGGGTTCGATATATCCGGCCACCGCTCCCAGCCGCTTACCCGGGATCTGGTCGAGGAGGCCGACCTGGTGGTGGCCATGGAGGACAGGCACCGCCGGGCTGTTCTGGATCTGGCGCCGGGGGCCGATGTCATGCTGCTCGACGAGGGCGGGGTGCCGGACCCCATAGGCGGCAGCTTGGATGATTACCTGGAAACGCTGGACCTGCAGGGGTCCAACCTGCCTGAGGTCGTCAGACGGATAGGCGGAATGCTGTCCGAGAGCGAACAAAGAAAAGGGAAACGAAAATGACGAAGCGGGAGCCGGCATGAACAGAGCCGGCGCCGGTCTCCAGCCGGCCGGGTTCGAGCCGGATCAAGGGCAGGCCCCAGGATGAGCAGGCCTGCCGAGATCCAGGCCAACGAGACCATCATGGTCGACGACCGCTCCTGCCTATCCGGCCGGCGGGAGGTGGTGGGTCCGTACCTGGACATGGTCTGCCAGTCGACCGGGGCCGGCTATGAGGATCCGGTGGTGTTCCTGATCTTCAGCCCGGACGACCAGCGGTTCACGGGAATCGTCAAGGTCCTCTACGACCCGCTGGGGCGACAGAAATACCTGCTGTTCTCCGGGTTCGAGGGCCTGGCCGAGGCCACCCTCCACCGGGTGATCAAGGACCTCAACCTGACGCCCTACGACTTCAAGTTCTTCAAGGTGCGCGAAGGCGTATCGGCCATGGAGGGCTCCAAGGCGGTCACGGTCACCAAGTTCCTGGGGGTGAACTACTTCCGCTACCAGCAGCTGCTGGCCAGCGATGACGAGGGAAGGCTGGAGTTGTCGGAGCCTGTTGGCGAGGACCTGATCGGCTGAGCCGAAAGAGGGAAAGGAAGAAGCCCTGCGCCTTGAAAGCGCAGGGCTTCTTGATGCCCGCCGATCGAGAAAACCGCTACTCGTACCGCAGCGCCTCGATGGGGTTCAATCCGGCGGCCTTGCGGGCCGGGTACCAGCCGAAGAATATCCCCACCACCGCCGAGAAGCCGAAGCCCAGGAAGACCGAGAAGACGGTGACCGCGGCCGGCCACCCCTGGGTCATGGCGATGATAAGCGATATGGCCCACCCCAGCACGATGCCGATGACCCCGCCGGCCAGGCTGATGACGGCGGCCTCGACCAGGAACTGCATCAGGATGTCGCCGCCCCTGGCGCCGACGGCCATGCGGATGCCTATCTCCCGGGTGCGCTCGGCCACCGAGACCAGCATGATGTTCATGATGCCNNATGCCGATGCCGCCCACCAGCAGGGAGACGGCGGCGATGCCGGCCAGCAGGGCGCTCATGATGTCGGTGGTCTGGGAGGCGGTGGCCGCGATCTCGGTCTGGGTGCGGACGGTGAAGTCGTCCGGGCCGCGGGAGCCGCCCAGCGGGCTTTGGAACAGCTTCCTGATCTCGGCCACCGCCTCATCGATGCCCTGGTCGTCGTACGCCGAGGCGATGACGGACCAGGCGTAGGTGGTGCCGATCAGCCTTTTCTGGACGGTGGAGAACGGGGCCAGGATGACGTCGTCCTGGTCCTGGCCCATCATGTTCTGCCCCTTGGCGGACAGGATCCCGACCACCCGGAAGGGCATGTTCTTGATGCGCAGTGTCTGGCCCACCGGGTCGGCGTTCTCGCCGAACAGGTTCCTGGCGAC
>DHHE01000198.1 GCA_002403115.1 bacterium UBP2_UBA4780
CCCGGTCGAGGGATGCTACACCCGCTTTTCAACTAACAGCAAACAACTAACAACCAACAATTGTTATCTGAACATTGTTAGCTGTTAGTTGAACTAGGTGGTGGTGAGGGGAGGATTCGAACNNGATTTACAGTCTGCTCCCTTTGACCGCTCGGGAACCTCACCATTTACGTTAAACGTTGTTACGTTGAACGTAGTAACGTTTTGGAGCCACCGAAGGGATTTGAACCCCCGACCCGCGGTTTACAAAACCGCTGCTCTGCCAGCTGAGCTACGGTGGCCCGGCAGGGCGTCGAGGATACATATTTTATCAGATAAGGCGCCGCCTTGTCAAGGCGCGTCCGCCGCCCGCTTCCCGCTCCTCACTTCTGCTCGGTGAACAGGCTGACCGTGCCGACATAGCTCCACCGCCATTGGCCGCTGGCCGGATCGCGCTGGTTCACTCCGGAAGCGTCTATCCGAAAGCGCTGGTAGAAGTAGCCCAGGCCCAGGCTCCAGCTGTACCCGTCACTGGGACCCTTGTAGGTCTGGCTGTATCCGCCCCGAAGGATGGCCGCCCCCAGGTTGGCGATGACATGGCGGTACTCGCCGGCCGCCGAGTAGCGCAACCGCGGCGCGTCCCCCCCCAGGAATTTATGGCCGCCGGCCGAAAGCACCAGCTTCTCCTGCCGGTGCCAGGATACCCCGCCCGACAGGTGCGGCTTGAGCCGGTCGTCCTCGTACTCCTCCCAGTAAACCTTGCCCAGCAGGTTCTGGGCGGTTATGCCTGCCCGCCATACCTGGTAGCGTCCCTGGATGCCCAGGTCGAATCCGTAGCCGTAGCCGTGATCGTCGCGTATCATGCAGCGGTCCCAGCCCCCCCCGACTGTCCGCTGTTCCACTTCGGCGGCCCGGGCCCAGATGAGCTTGGCGGCCAATCCCAGGGCCCATAAGTTCTCCTCGTTCCATCGGGCCAGGGCCAGGGAGAACTCGTCGGCCCCGTATCTCAGGTAGCGGAAGCTGGAATCGGCGCCATCGCCGGCGGTGGCGCTCTCCCGGTAGCGGGCCAGGGACCTCCAGGCGATGCCCGCTCCCTCGGTGACGAATGAGACGTAATCCACCCTCTTTGGTCCGGAGAACACCGGGTCGTGAAGCAGCCCGGACGAATGGCGGTAGCTGACGCTCATAATGGGCGATGCCATCACCGCCAGGCCGGCCGGGTTCCAGTAGACCATGGTCGGCTCGTCGAAGGCGGTGGCCAGGCAGTTGGAAAGGCCGGCCGCCCTGGCCCCCGGGGCCGGGCCCTGGTACTCCTGCCAGGAGATGGGCGAGGCGGCGGCCAGGGCGGCTGTCAAGGCCAGGACTGGCGGCGCCAGCCGGATATTGTTGCGAATTCGCATTATGCTGTTTAGTTATAGTTGTAATCTGAATTCTGAAAGTAAGGGTCCGGCCGGTTTCGCGTGGCCCCGGCCTGTCTGCCGAAGCTTTAGCCTAGGCATGGGTGCAGCCCTGTTTCGGATTTCGGTTATTGGCCCTGCTTGTTTAGAATTTCGGGATTCGTTTTTCGGTTTTGCCTGGCCGGTCAGTACTTGAACCGCATTCTCACCCCCAGGTTGTAGGTGTTCTTGTCGTCCTTCTGGGCGAACAGGGCGCTGCGGGGCCCGAAGATGTACTCGGCCTTGAACTCGTTGGACAGGTTGGCCGAAAAGCCCTGGGTGTAGCTGACGTAGACCCGCCGGGCCACGTACTTGCCGATGGTCACCTGGGCGCCCTTCTCCGCCCCGGTCAGGGTCTTCACCTTGAGCATGTCCAAACCGGTGTGCCGCTGCACCCTGCCGGTGGCGATGCTCAGGGCGTAGTCCAGCCCCCGCGAGGCCTGCGATCCCAGGTCTATGTCCCGCAGCTCGTCGGCCCGCATCCCGGCGCCCAGCATGGCCAGAATGTCGCCCTCGGACATCGAGGGGTCGGAGCTGAATGACAGCTTGGGCTGGAGGGCGGTGCCGCGCACGCTCAGGGTTATGAGGTACTGCTTGGACTCGTCCTCCTCGGCCCGGGTGATGGTGGTCTGGGCCGTCAGGTTCAGCTGGGGATCGATGAGCACGGCGTTGGTGAAGGTCAGCTGGCCCGAGGTGATGTCGAACGACCGGTCCAGGAAGCGGTAGACGCCCTGGATGGTGCTCAGCCGCCCCGAGAGGAAGAGCAGGTTCTGCTGGAGGCGGACGTTGAGGTTCTCGATGGCCAGCTCGATGTCCGCGTCCTTGTTGCGCAGCCAGATCTCCCGGCTGCCGGTGATGTTCAGGCTCATGTCCAGCGGCTTGACATCCCCCTCGGGCGGAGGCGGCTCCTCGGCCGGGGCGAAGGGCATGGTGATCAGGGCCGAGTTGACCGTGACGTCGCCGGTGATCCTGGGGTTGTTGACCGTGCCCCCGATGACGATGCTGGAGTTGACGTTGGCCTCGATGAAGGGGATGTTGCGTATCGGGGAGCGCTCGGTGAACACCAGGAAGTTCATGGTGGTGGGGAGGAACTTCTCCAGCAGGATCTCCCCCCGCCTGATCTGGACAGTGCCGTTGTTCTCGGTCAGGGCCGAGACGTTGTCGATGACGATGCTGTCGGCGTTGAAGTGGGCCCGGGCCTGGACGCTGTGCAGGTACATGCCGAACGGGCGGAGCACCATCTTGCCGTTGTTGACCGTGGCCTCGCCCGAGAAAAGAGGTTGGCTGGTGGTGCCGTACAGCTTGACGTTGACGTCCACCCGGCCCTCCCAGACCGAAAGCAGGTCGGCCATGGGGAAGAAAGCCCAGGTGCCGATGTCGCGCAAGACCACCTGGCCGCTGATGGGCCCCTCGGGGAGCTTGGATGCGTCCTTGCCCAGTCCCAGGTTCAGCGGGGCCGAGGCGGTGATCTCCGAAAGCTGACCGAAGCGGACGATGTCCAGCCTTTTGAGGTCGACCCGGCCCTGCCCGTATTTCACATCGAGGTCCAGCCGGTCGGCGGTGAACTGCTCGTAGCGAAGTGTGTTCAGCGACAGGCCCAGGGAAAGGTCCGGTTCGGCCAAGGTGCCGTCGGCCCTGAGGTCGAGGTCCAGAAAACCGTGGACGGTCTTGTCCAGCCCGGCCAGTTCCACCAGCCTCCTGGAGTCCAGGTTTCGGGCGCTCAGCCTGGCGGCGATTGCCCCCCCGGCCGTGTACTCGCCCTCGGCCGTGAGCACCCCCCGCCCGATGATGAACTTGGAGGGCTTGAGCGACACCTTGGGTCCGGAGATGACCACCTCCACCGGCTGGCTGTTGGCCACCATCTGGGGACCGTGGGCGTAGAACAGCTTGCTGACGACCAGGGTGAAGTCCTTCTTCCTGATCTCCACCCTGCCCACCACGTTGGCCTCGGTCAGGCTGTCCTTGTTGACCACCACCGAGAAGCCGCCCCATTCCAGCCCCCGAAGCTCGATCAGCACCGCCACCCGATCGATGTTCTGGCCGCCCGCCTTGACGCCGGTGGCCGTGAACTTGCCGTCCCCCACCGGGCTGGAGGCCATGGACTTCATGGACATGCTGCCGTCGAGGTACTCGCACTCGGCCCCGGCGGCGGCCGCTTCCTTGAGGCGGAAGGTGGCTATGATGTCCGGATTCTTCGGTTCGCCCGAGATCAGGCCGGTGAACCTCAGCCTGCCCGCCAGGTCCTTGAGGCCCACCAGCGGCCCGAACTGGGACAGCTCGATCTCTTCGGTCTCCAGCTCGATGCTGACCGCCCTGGGGTAGATATCGCCCCGTATGTCCATGGCCGCCTGGCCGGACCTGAGGTGGAATCTCTCGATGGACAGGGCCATGTCCGCCACTTCCAGCCGGCAGTCCAGCGTGTCCAGCGGCACGCCGGAAAACGAGCTATGGTGCAGGAAAAGCTCTGCTGAAGCCCTGATTCTTTCGGGCTGGAATCCGCTGCCCTGGCAGGCCAGCCGGCCGTTGATGTCGGTCTTCAGCTGGCCTTTTTTATTGGCTGGCAGAATGGTGCCCAAATCGAGCCTCTCGATGCCGGCCTTTGCTTGGTATTGCCGTTTTTTCCAGTCCAACCAGCCGCTGAATACAGCCTGGCCCGGTCCCGATCGGATGTTCAGGCTTCTGAGCTCGGCCCGACCGTCCTTGGCCGAGGCCTCGAGCGACAGCTGCTGGACCCGCATCTGGTTCAACGTCAGTTCCCGGCCGGAAAGCCTCACCTCTCCCCGGGGGTCGTCGAAGGTGCCCTGCCCCGTGGCCGTCATCTCTATCATGCCCCGGTAAGATCCGGCCGGAGCCGCGATGCTGCGCCCGGCGTCGGCCAGGTCCAGTTTGAGTCCGAACTTTGAAACCTGGAAACTCCTGCCGGCGCCGTCGATCCACAGGCCGGCCTCCAGCTCGCTCCCGCCGGCCTTGATGCGGAGATCGCCCAGCCGCATGGTGTCCCCGGCCATTGAGAACCGGCCGCTCGCCTTGGATACTTCGATCCCACGCTTGGGCTCGCGCAGTCCGAAATCGTTTATCTTGAGCTCCAGCCGCTCGCCCCCCATCCTCAGCCCGCCCTGGAAGCGCACCGACTCGATCCTCTCGGTGCTGCCCGGCATCCGCACCGTCACCGAGGCGTTGGCCAGTGATATCGACGGAATGGAGACCCGGGGGAAGTTTTTTCTGCCCTTGGGCTTGGTGGTGTCGGACTTTAACAGGTCTTCGAAGTTCCACGCCCCCCCGGAGTCCTGCTCCAGCAAAATCTCGGCTCCTTCCAGGCTGACGCCGCCGACTATCAGCCGGCGCCTCCAGAGGGAACGGATCGGGTCCACCGAGGCCCCGGCCTGTCCGACCCTCAGCAGAGCGCCCCGGGACAGGGAATCCCTTGAGGCCACTGCCGCGCCCCTGATGGTTATGCTAAGTGGCAGCCTGAAGCCCACCTCGCCCAGCCGGAACTCCCGGTTCAGGGAGGCTGAAAGCCTGGACTCCAGCCCGGCCTTGACCCTGGCCCTTGTCTTGGCGCTATTTATATATACCAATAGCCAAAACAAGCCGGCGCAGGCCATGGCGGTCAGGAGCGCCAGCAGCACGTCCCTTGTTTTTATTTCAAACCTTCCAATCAGCGTCATTTCCCCCAGAAATGCTTGTCGGCCATTGTCCTTCTGTGTTCTGCCTGCTGTCTTCAGAATTCCGGTTTAAAAGGCGTGCCCCAGATTGATGTACAGCAGCCCGTTCTTCAGCTGCGGCCTGACCTCGGTCTTAAGGCCGTAATCCACCCGCACCGGACCCACCGGTGTGATCAGCCTCAGGCCCAGGCCCAGGCCGCTGAGGTAGTCGGTCCAATCCACCAAGGCCGTGCTGGGCCAGATGTTGCCGGCATCCCCGAAAGCCCCCAGGTCCAGCGACAATCCCATGATCGTCACCACCCGGAACCGCAGTTCCAGGTTTCCCAGAAGCAGGACGTTCTCGGCAGCGGCCGAGTCGGCCGACAGCTCGTCCTGGGCGTAACCCCGCAGGGTGCCGCCGCCGCCCAGGAAGAGGCGCTCGCCCAGCGGCACGGCCAGGCTCCGTCCGAAGGTGGAGATCACCTCCCCCTTGGCCCGGGCGGCCACCACCAGCCGCCCGCCCAGCGGCAGATAGGCGGCGGCCTCGGCCATGACCTTGCGGAAATCGTTCGAGCCGCCGAAAAACGAGCCGGCCTGGTCCAGCCTGGCGGTGGTGTTCACCCCCCGGCTGGGATTGAACATGTCGTCCCGGTTGTCGAAGGTGGCCGTCAGGAAGGCGCTGCTGGTGGTGCTGGACCTCTGTTCCAGGTACTCGTACTTGTAGCCCAGGTAGGCCTGGAGGTACTGGATCAGGAACCTCCCCACCCGGGCCTCGGCGCCGCGCCGGCTCAGCCGGAGCCAGTCGGCGTACTGGTCGTCGTACTTCTTCTCGTTCTTGTAATAGATGCCGGCGCTGGCCTTGAGGGTGGTGCTCAGGAAGTACGGCTCCAGGTAATCTATGTAGTAATCGTTGCTGTAGGGATGCTGGGCCCTGGTCCCCTTCTCCACCCCGGACAGGCCGTAGGAGAGGTCCGACCTGACGGTCAATTTCTGGAGATTTCCGAAGACGTTGCCGCTTCCCCACTCGACGCCCACCTGCACCCGGTCCGGCGACTGGTAGCCGGTGTTGAACCCCACCCAGTTGGTGCGGTCCTCCCTCACCTGCAGCGTCAGGTCCACCGTGTCCCTCTTCTGCTCCAGCCCGGGCATCTCGAAGCGCACCTCGTTGAACAGCCCCAGGCCGTAGACCTTCTGCTGGTTCTGGTAAATCTTGGAAGGGACGAATATCTCGCCGGGCACCAGGTCCATCTCCCGCTCGATGACCCGGGCCCTCACCCGCCTGTTGCCCTGGATGGTTATCCGGCCGACCATCGCCTGGGTCCCCTCGGAGATACGGAACTGGACGTCGGACACCTTGGGATCCTCGGTCTTCATCACCGAGTCCTTGACCACCGCGTAGACGTAGCCCCTCTCGGCGTAGAGGGCGGCGATGCCCGAAGAGGTCTGGTTGATGGCCGGCAGGTTGAAGGCGTCCCCGGTCTTGACCCTGAGGTATGACAGCAGGGTGGAATCCGAGAAGATGGAGTTCCCCTGGAAGTAGATCTGCCCGATGGTGGACAGCTGCCCCTCGTCCAGCACCATGTGGTAGTCCAGCTGCTGCAGCTGCATGTCCACCTTGCCCTCGCGGGCCGAGAACCTGGCGTCCAGGTAGCCCTTCTTCTTGTACTTGTAGATGATCTTCCTCAGGTCCTGCTGGAAGGTGAAGTCGTCGAAACGCTGTCCCTCGGCCAGGGTGATGTCGTCTCTGAGCTGCTTGGAGGTGAACGCCGTGTTGCCGGTGAAGGTCACCTTGCCCATCTTCAGCCTGGGCCCGGTCTCCTCGGGGGAATCGGCCACCTTGGCCTTGGACTTCCCGGCGCAGGAGGCCAGCAGGGCCGCTGAAAAAGCGAGCAGTGCTATGCAGAGGAAGCGCTTCGGCATATCAGGACACCAGCAGCCTGCCGTCCTCCATTATCTTCCTGCTTCCTATCCAGACCGTGGGCCGGGTGACGATGCCGTCCTGGTGGCTGGGCACCCTGACCGTCCCGCCCATGGTGGAGTTGTCGCCGAAGGCGATGTGGATGGTCCCCAGCACCTTCTCGTCCTCCAGCACGTTGCCGGTGAGTTTGGCCTTGTAATTTGTGCCGATGCCGAACTCGGCCACGTTCAGGGCCTGGCGCCCGTGCTTCGCGAGTAACTTCCACAGCCTGGCCGCCTCGGACCCCGGCCCCACCCCCACCGCGTAGCCCCTGGCCACGGCCACCTCGATGGGTCGCCTGAGCGGCCACATCCCGGCGATGGCGCCGTCTATCACCAGCCGGCCGTTGGCCGTTCCCTCCAGCGGGGCCAGGTAGACCTCGCCGGCCGGCAGGTTGGTGAACCCGCCCTTGAACGGGATGATCCCGGTGTCGGGATGCGCCTTGCGCCCCTTTCCCGAGAAGGCGAGGTCGGTGCCTAGGGCGGTGGTGATCCTAATCTCCGGAGCCCCGGAGACTATCTTGGAGATCTTCTCCCCCAGCCTCTTGATCCGCCCGTAATCGGCGCTCAGGGTGCGCAGGATCATGTCCTCGGTTATCCCCGGCATGCTGGCGATCCTGGCGCCCTTGGCGTTGGCCGCCCTCCGCGCCCCGGTGTGGGAGAGCGACATCCCGGTGACCAGGAAGATGGCGTCGGCCTCCAGCATGGCCCTGGCCACCGCCGGCGGCGGCTCCTGGCCGTGGTTCTGCCTCTGGG
>DHHE01000069.1 GCA_002403115.1 bacterium UBP2_UBA4780
GTGGAGTCGGCGGGAACGGCGCTGGCGTCGCAAGACTGGACAGCCGGGCAGGAGCCGCAGTTGTGCTGGGACGTGGCGGACTGGGCCATAAAAACAAGACCCAGCGCCATCAGGGCGAACGAGGCGGAACGAAGCATCAGGATCCTCCTAATCGTTGCCTATATTATAACGGCGGATACGAGAGCTGTCAATACCATGGAGAAACCATCGACGACAAGTACAAGGGCGGCAAAGACATGCCCGCAAGAATTATCCTCCGGGAAACACCCGGTTCGGGAATAAAACCAAGCGTTTGGGGGTATATTCTGAAAAGCCGTAAACAACATCAAACATGGAGGAAGGAAAATGAGACCGCAAAACGCCCTGTCCCTTCTGGCCGCACTGTCCCTGATCCTGGGCAGCCTGGCCCTGGCGGCCGACCACGGAACTATCACCGGAACGGTCACAGACGCCAAGACCAATACACCGATTGCCGGCGCCACGGTGGTAGTCAAGGGCCCCGGTCTTTCGGCCATGACCGACGCCGCCGGCCGGTTCACCATCGCCAACGTCCCCACCGGATTCCACACGGTCGAAGCCAGCATGGCCGGATACCACGCGTCCGCGGTCAGGCTGGTGCGGGTCTCCAGGAACAGCGAGGCGAAGATCGCCATCAAGCTTAGGGCGGTGAATACGAGGGCCAAGGACGAGGGCAGGGCCCAGAAGACCATGCTCTACGCCCCCACCTCGCCAGCCTGCGGCATGGCGGCGGCCGAGTGCGACCACAGCGGATACTACCTGCCGCCGGAGCACAACACCGAGGAGTACGCCCGGATTTACGAGAACAAGTTCCTGGAGACGGTCCACGACCCGTTGTCCACCTTTTCCATCGACGTCGACCCGGCCAGCTACGCCAACGTGCGGCGCTTCCTGAGCGGCGGGCAGATGCCGCCCAAGGACGCGGTCCGGATAGAGGAACTGGTCAACTATTTCACCTACGACTATCCCCAGCCAGAGGGCTCCGACCCCTTCGCCGTCAACGTGGAGATGGCCTCCTGCCCGTGGAACCAGGACCACAAGCTGGTGCGCATCGGCCTCAAGGGCCGGGAGGTCCCCACCGACAAGCTGCCCCCGGCGAATCTCGTATTCCTGATCGACGTCTCCGGGTCCATGCACAGCCCGGACAAGCTGCCGCTATTGAAGTCCGCCTTCAAGATGCTGGTGAACGAGCTCCGGCCCCAGGACCGGGTGGCCATCGCCGTCTACGCCAGCTCCGAGGGGCTGGTTCTGCCGTCCACCCCGGGCAAGGACAGGAAGGCCATCCTGGCGGTGCTGGACAAGCTGGAGGCCGGGGGCAGCACGGCCGGGGCGGCCGGCATCCAGTTGGCCTATAAAGTCGCCAAGGAGAACTTCGTCAAGGGCGGCAACAACCGGGTGATCCTGGCCACCGACGGCGACTTCAACGTCGGAGTCTCCAGCACCTCGGAGCTGATCCGGATGATCGAGGAAAAGCGGGAGCAGGGGATCTTCCTCTCGGTGCTGGGCTTCGGCACCGGCAACCTCAAGGACTCCCGGATGGAACAGCTGGCCGACAAGGGCAACGGCAACTACGCCTACATCGACGGCATCTCCGAGGCCCGCAAGGTGCTGGTCAGCCAGATGGGCGGCACCCTGTTCACCATCGCCAAGGACGTCAAGATACAGGTCGAGTTCAACCCGGCCCGGGTCAGGGCCTACAAGCTGGTGGGCTACGAGAACCGGATGCTGGCCAAGGAGGACTTCAACGACGACAAGAAGGACGCCGGCGAGCTGGGAAGCGGACACACCGTCACCGCGCTCTACGAGATAGTCCCGGCCGGGTCCACCTTTCGACAGGCTCAAGGTGACAGGCCAACAGTCGACCCGCTCAGATACCAGCAGGCGCAGGCCAATCCCAAGGCCGGCGCCTCGAAGGAGATCATGACGATCAAGCTGCGTTACAAGCAGCCGGACGGCAGCGCCAGCAAGCTCTTGGTCCGCGAGGTGCCCGACTCGGACGCCGGGTTCGCCAAGGCCTCGGACGACTTCCGCTTCGCCTGCGCCGTGGCCGAGTTCGGCCTGCTGCTGCGCGACTCGGAGCACAAGGGCAAGTCGAGCTACGCCCAGGTGCTGGAGATAGCCCGCGATTCCCGGGGCAAGGACCCGGAGGGCTATCGTGGCGAGTTCCTGAGGCTGGTGGACGCGGCCAAGGGGCTGGACGTGGCCAAGAAATAAGATAAAAAGCAATAAAAAAGGGCTGCAATAAGCAGCCTTTTTTTATTCTGTGAATGCAGGTAAAATCCCTTTTTCCCTGCATTCTTTTATGTCGATCATTGTTAATGTTTTATTATGTCGCCACTTGCTGAATGTTGCCCAGCCTTCATTGCATGCCCGTTTGAAAGGATCGTCAGGTTGCTCACCGGAAAGCCATTCAAAAAAGCCGTATTGCTTGGGTTTTTGACTTGTCATGGTTGTTTCAATAAAAACCCATTTATTGCTCCCAGACCAACAGCGAACTGCTACAAAAGCGTGTCCGGGGCCAAGAAGGATGGCTGGCTCCATTCCAAGGTTTTCAAATAGCGATGCATAAAGAACAGCACCATCGATACAATTTGCAGATTTCTGGTGGATAGATTCGTACGGGACGCGGACACGTTGTGTGAATCCTTTGGAAAAATCAACAGGACTGTTCACGCAAGATAATCCATATTCGCCCAAAGCGCCAAATATGGCTTTAGCTTGGTAATATGTTTCCTTTTCCTGTTCATCATTGTCGCTTCTTTGATAACCAATAAGGCTGCGACTTTTAGTATTTTCCTTGGCAAGTGAAATGATTTCCTCAACTTTTGGATCATGTGGATTAACAAAGGCAGCTATTAAGCTAGAAAGATCGAAATTGCTTTTAGCTGACCAAAGCATCGTTCCTTTAGATGCAATTGTAATAGCTTTAGTATCGGCCCATATAACTTTATCGTTCTTTGTAAGCTTGTAGTTAATCTGGGCGTCAGTTATTTCATTATTCCCAAGTTCCATTTGCAAATGCAA
>DHHE01000184.1:0-2644 GCA_002403115.1 bacterium UBP2_UBA4780
GTCATGCGCTGGCTGGTGGTGCTGCTGGTCATATTCATGGCGGTTTACAGCGCGGGCGGATTCGATTACCTGAGCCCCAACTACGTCCTGGCCATGGTTATCGTGGCGCTGAACGCAGTCATCTCGCTTTTTCCGCCCAGGCTTTTCGAGCGCCCCTGGTTCACCTACCTCCTGCTCGTGGCCGATATCTGCTTCGTCTCGGCCATGATCTACTTCGCCGAGGGGATCAACACCGACTTCTATCTGGTCTACTTCCTGTCCATCTTCATGTCCAGCATCGGCCGTTCGGTGGGCGGCGCCCTGCCGGTGGCGGTGGTCGCCTCGGTGCTCTACGGCTGGCTGGCCTTCAGGCAGGGCGGCACCGAGATGTTCGCCCAGCCGGCTTTCTGGCTGAGGGTGCCGTTCTTCTTCCTGGTCGCCCTGTTCAGCAGCCTTTGGGCGGGACAGGTAGATTCCGAGCGCCGCAAGAAAGAGGAAGCTGAACGCTTCAACCAGAGGCTGGAGGGGGAGATCGAGCTGGCCACCGAGGAGATCCGGCGGAGGGCCGAAAGCAACAGGGTGCTCAAGGAATACAACGAGAACATCCTGGCCAGCATCTCCAGCGGGGTGGTGGTGGTCGATGTGGACGGCGCCGTCACCACCCTCAACCGCGAAGCGTCCAAGATATTCCGCCTGACGGCTTCGGCGTCCGTCGGGAAGGCATTGGCGGAGCTGGATCCCCTAAAGCCGCTGGGTGAGCTGCTCCGCATTACCATGGAAAGCGGCCGGCCGCAGTACCGCAGGGAGATGAGGGCGCCGCTGGACGAAGGCAGGGAGGCGGTGCTGTCGGTGTCCACCTCCATACTGCACAACCAGACGGCCAGGTCCAACGGGGCCATCGCGGTGATCAACGACTTGACCAATACCAGGGCCTTGGAGGAACGGGTGCACCAGTCGGAAAAACTGGCGGTGCTGGGAGAGATGGCGGCGGTGATGGCCCACGAGATACGCAATCCCCTCAACTCCATCGCCGGCTTCGCCCAACTGCTGCAGGCCAGGCAGATCGTTGACCCCAAGATACAGAAGCACATCAAGATAATCGTCCAGGAGGCATTCCGGATAGACACCATCATCTCCGACATCCTGGATTTCGCCCACCAAAGGAAAGCCAAAACGGTGGAGGTGAGGCTGGAACCCATTCTGGAAAAGGTGGTGTGCCTGAAGCGGGAGGTCAAAAAAGGCAAGGAGGTGGAGGTGGGCCTGGTGATAGAGGCCCCGCTGCCGGCCGTCCGGGGCGATCCCGGAAGACTGGAGAGAGTGCTGGCCAACCTGTTGAACAACGCCTGGGAGGCGGTGGAGCGCCGCGGGAAAGTGGAAGTCTCCGCCCGCCCGGCAGATAACGGGCAGGGGCCCGGGGTGTTGATCTCGGTGGCCGACGACGGCTGCGGCATCAGCCCGGAGAACGCCGAGATGATATTCAAGCCGTTCTTCACCACCAAGTCTTCGGGCACCGGGCTGGGCCTGGCCATCATCCAGAAAATAGTCGAGGAGCACCAGGGGACCATCGGGGTGGAAAGCAGTCCGGGCCGGGGGGCCAGGTTCGAAGTCTTTCTTCCCGCCAAGGCGGCCTGAGACAGGCAACGGCCGGAGGCGGGGTCAAACCATGCAAAATCAGGAAGGGACGGAGATGAAGAAAATTCTGGTGGCGGACGACGAGGCCAACATCCGGCTGTTCTTCGACGAGCTTCTGAGCGACAGCGGCTATCAGGTGACCGCGGTGGGCACCGGGCGCGAGGCGCTGCGCAAGCTCCTCAAGGAGCGGTACGACCTGCTGGTGGCCGACGTCAAGATGCCGGACCTCAACGGCCTGGAGCTGCTGGAGCGGATCCGGGAGCTGGGCAACGGCATTCCGGTGATAATCTGCACCTCGTTCAAGCACCTTCAGGAAGACTACGTGGTCAACACCTCCGGGGTGACGGCCTACGTCACCAAACCGGTCAACGTGGAGGATTTCCGCAACAAGGTGCGCGAGATCCTGGAGGCCGAGCCGGCGGCCCGGAGCTGAGATGAAACGCATCCTGGTGGCGGACGACGACCGCCACGTTCTCTACCTGATCTCCGAGGTCCTGACCCGGTCCGACTACGAGGTCAGCCAGGCGGCCGACGGGGACCAGGCACTGGAGATGGCGAGGAGCACGAAGCCGGACATCATCATCCTGGACATCATGATGCCGGGGCTGGACGGCATCGAGGTTTGCCGGGCCGTCAAGTCGGACCCGGCCACGGCCGGCATCAGGGTGATAATGGTGACCGCCAAGAGCGGCCCCCAAGACATCGAAGCCGGCCGCGAGGCCGGGGCCGACCACTACATAACCAAGCCCTTCCGCCTGGCCGAGCTGGTCGGCAAGATAGCCGAACTCGTCGGCTGACCCGCGAACAAAGAAAGGCGCCCCCTTGCGAGACGCCTTTCCTTGCCGCATGCCGGGCAAAAAGCCCCCGGCTACTCCCCGATTATCTTCACCAGCACCCTCTTCCTCCTACGGCCGTCGAACTCCCCGTAGAATATCCTCTCCCAAGGCCCGAAGTCCAGTTTCCCCTCCGTCACCGCCACCACCACCTCCCGGCCCATGACCTGCCGCTTGAGGTGGGCGTCGCCGTTGTCCTC
>DHHE01000184.1:2660-3176 GCA_002403115.1 bacterium UBP2_UBA4780
GCTCGTAGTCCTGGTGCAGGCCCGTCTCGTCGTCGTTGATGAAGACCGAGGCGGTGATGTGCATGGCGTTCACCAGGCACAGGCCCTCGGAGACGCCGCTCTCCCTCAGGCACTCCTCCACCTGCGGTGTGATATTGACGAAGCCGCGGCGGGCGGGGACGTTGAACCACAGCTCTTTGCGGTAAGATTTCATGATGGCTTGGGCCTCGCAAGTATTGCTTGCATTTTAACATGCTTTGCGGGATAATAACAAGGCGTCGAACCGAGAAACGGAGGGCCATTCGATGTCTGAGAAAAGAGGCAAGAAGGCCGGCGGGCTGGCTCCGGGCATAGCCGGGAGGATCAGGGATATCCTGCGCGACGACCCCGACTTCCTGGTGCCCGTCAAGAAACTCATGAAGCACTTCCTCAAGGACGAGCACTTGCCGGAGTACCCGGAGTTCCTGGCCATCCTCAAGGCCGAGCCGGACCTGGTGGTGATGGACCTGGAGGACAAGGCCGGGCCTACGTCCGCCG
>DHHE01000184.1:3221-7230 GCA_002403115.1 bacterium UBP2_UBA4780
GGCCCTGGGCTACTACAACGGCCCCAGGGTAAGGCTCAAGGACCGGGTGCCCTCGCCGGCCGACATCGCCGCCATCCTCAAGCGCCACACCGACCGCATGCTGGAGTCCCTGGGCCAGGCCTACTGCCTGGGGGCCGAGAACTTCACCGAGGAGGAGGAGGACGGCATGCTGGTCCTGCTGGAGCGGGCCAAGGGCTTGAGGGATTCGGTGCAGAAGGCGATACCCGTCCCGAAGAAAAGGACAGGAAAGAGTGGAAAACGGGCAAAGGGATCAAAACGAGGCGCTCCTTAGCGGGGCGCGCTCGATCGGAGTGGAGCTTGGGCAAAGGGAGCTTGGGCTCCTGCTGCGCTACGCGGAGCTGGTCCGTGAATGGAACCAGAGGATCAACCTGGTCTCCAGGAAGGACATCGGCAATCTTGTTTCGAGCCACATCGTCGACTCGCTGGCCGGTGTGCCGGTGCTTAAAAGGCTTATAGGAGGTGATCAAGAGAACAAGGCGGTGTCCCTCGAAGGGCAGGCACGGAGCCGTACTCGGGATGACACCGCACCCGCCCACCCACCCTTGAAAGCAGGGGAGCCTTCCTTCGACTGTTCGGCACGGGGTTTGGCTCAGGACATGGCTCGGGATGACACCGCACCCGCCCACCCGCCCTTGGTCATGGACCTGGGTTCGGGCGGCGGCCTGCCGGGGATACCGCTCAAGATCTGCCTGCCGGATGTCGAGATGGCGCTGGTGGAATCCACAAAAAAGAAGGCGCGATTTTTGGAAACCGCGGTCGGGGAATTGGGGCTGCCGGGCGTCACGGTGGTGGACAGGCACTCGCGGGAACTGGAGAAGGATCCGCGGCATCGTGGTAAATACGACCTGGTGACGGCCCGGGCGGTGGCGGAGCTCAATGATTTGGTGATGCTGGCCTTCCCGTTTCTCAAGACCGGCGGGAGGCTTATTGCCTACAAGGGGGCGAAGACAGGAGAGGAGACAGCCGGTGCCAGGGGGATGTTGAAAAGGATCGGAGGGGTGGTCGAGGAATGCCACGGCCAGTCAGCCGGCGACACCGATAAAACAAGGTATATTGTGGTGGTCCGGAGGTCCGGGTAGTAATGCCGGGCAATAATAATCATCGCCTCGTCCTTTTCGACATCGACGGCACCCTGGTGCGCTGCGGGCCGACGCCGCGCCGCGTGTTCAAGCGCGCCCTGGAACAGACCTTCGGCACCGCCGGGCCGATCGACGAATGGATATTCGACGGCAAGACCGACCCGCTCATCGTCCGTGAGCTGATCGAGGCGGCCGGGGTGGACTGGGACGACCGCTTGGCCGAGATGGCGTTGAAGCTCTACGTGGAGGGATTGGCCCGGGAGCTTCCGGGTGAAGCCGCAAAGAGGATTCTGCCCGGGGTGGTCCCGCTCCTTGAGGGGCTGAGGGAGCGTGGCGCCCTGCTGGGTTTGCTGACCGGCAACGTCAGGGACGGGGCCAGGGTCAAGCTTGAATCCCTGGGGCTTTGGGATTACTTCCCCTTCGGCGGGTTCGCCGACGACTCGCACCTGAGAAGCGAGATAGCGACGGCCGCGGTGCGGCGGGCGGGGGAATTCTCCGGAGGCCGTTTTGCAGGCAAAGATATAGTGATCGTGGGCGACACGCCGCACGACATGCGATGCGGCCGCCACCTGGGGGCCAAGGCGGTGGGGGTGGCCACGGGCAGGAGCCCGGTGGAGGAGCTGATGGATGCCGGGGCCGGGGCGGCGCTGGGGAATCTCTCGGATACCGAACAGGCGGTCAGTTCCATATTGACGTGAAGAAGGGATAAAGAGAAAGCCCCGCTATCAAGCGGGGCTTTTCGTTTCAAGGGATTCTAGAACATGTAGTACCCAAGCATCACCGACACGGTGGAGTTCTTGACGTCGGGCTGGACGCCGGAAATTGCCTTGGGGATCTTTGAAAGACCCATGTTGTACCGGGCCTCGACCGATAGCTTGACCGGCAATTTGACTTCGGCACCGAAGACAAGGCCCAAGTCCGTTCCATTCAATTGGTCCTTGATGTCGCCCGAAATCGAGACGCCGGCCATCTCGCCGGTTTGTTTGGCGCTCATCAACGTACCGAAGGCCGGCCCTGCGTAGACGCTGGGAACAATGATCTTGCCGAAGGAAAACTTCAGCAGCACCGGGACCTCGACGTAGCTTAACGATTGCGTATAGCTGGCGCCCGAAACCTCGTACTTGGCTCCCTTTTGGGAGAACAACACCTCCGGCTGGATTTTTATGGCGATGAGGTCCAGACATACGAAGGCGCCCGCGCCCAATCCCATTTTGCTGGTTTTAGTGACCCCAGTGATGTTAGCGTCAGTGCCAGCATAGGTTGCCATGTTCACCCCGCCCTTGACGCCGAAGGACGGCAGGAGGGCGTGGGCCAAGCCGAAGGAAAGCAGGACCGCCAGGGACAGGAAAAGCAGTTTCTTCATCGAGGCTCCTTTTTCTTTGGGATTGTTTTGGTTTTTCGGACGCGCTTGAACAGTATAATACAGGGACGGGGAGAAATCAACACTTTTTCCCAACCAGGTTTTGTTTTGCCCCTGGTTTCGCTTGACAAAACATCCGGCCTGTATTATCATAACTATTCAGCTTTCATGAGATTATGACCCGGATCATCGCTGTCGCCAACCAGAAGGGCGGGGTGGGCAAGACCACCACCGCCATCAACCTGGCCGCCTCCCTGGCCGCCCTGGAGAAGAAGGTGCTGCTGGCCGACATCGACCCCCAGGCCAACGCCACCAGCGGGCTGGGGGTGGACAAGTCGGAAGTGGAACGCGGGGCCTACGACCTGCTGCTGGACGGGGCCGGGGCCTCCGAGCTGATAGTGCCGTCCCAGCTGGAGCGGCTCTGGCTCCTGCCCTCGCAGATAGACCTGGCCGGGGCCGAGGTGGAGATGGCCGCCATGGAGGGCCGCGAGTTCCTGCTCAAGCCCAGGATCGAATCCCTGCGCGGACAATACGACTACGTCTTCATCGATTGCCCGCCGTCCCTGGGCCTGCTGACGGTCAACGCACTGGCCGCGGCCGACTCGGTGCTGGTGCCCATCCAGGCCGAGTACTACGCCCTGGAGGGCCTGGGCCAGCTGATGAACACCATCGACATGGTGCGCCAGGGCCTGAACCCGCAACTGGAGATCGAGGGCATCCTGCTGACCATGTACGACTCCCGCCTGAACCTGGCCCACCAGGTGGCCGACGATCTCCGCCAGCATTTTCCGGACAAGGTCTACAAGACGGTCATCAACCGCTCGGTGCGGCTGGCCGAGGCGCCGTCGCACGGCAAGCCGGTGATCGTCTACGACATCGGCTCGTCCGGGGCCCAGGCCTACCTGGCGCTGGCCCGGGAGGTGGCGGGGCGCCACAAGTGATAATCATCATTTCTTCTTTATCTCGCGCAGAGGCGCAGAGATTTTAATGTCATGGCACTGAGGAAGACAAGACCCAGTTTGAGTTTTTAATATCCTCGCGTCTCTGCGGGATTTAAAGACCCGATTTTCGAATAAACACTAAATACCAGATCGGTCAAACGCATGACCATGGGAAAAAGGCAAGGCTTGTGATGGCGGTCCTGGTCCGGGAGGTGGCGGGGCGGCACAAGTGAAAAAAGAAGAATAATGAGGGACTGGAGATGAGCGGACAGAGAATGGCAGCGCTGAGGATGGCGTTGGCCCTGGCGGCGACGGCCGTCACGCTGGCCGGCTGCGCCACCCTGGGCGAGATCGCCGGCATCATGGCTAATTTGCACCGGCTGAAGTTCAGGGTCTCCGGCGTCGACGGCTTCGCCCTGGCCGGCATAGACATTTCGCGCAAGCAGAGGGTGGAGGACTTCTCGGTCCTCGATGCCTTCAGGCTGATGAAGGCCTTCAACGACCGCCGGCTGCCGGCCAGCTTCACCCTGGACGTCGAGGCCCGGAACCCCAACGACGGCAGCGGCGGCTCGACCCAGACCGTCTCCACCCTCACCAGCTTCGAGTGG
>DHHE01000006.1 GCA_002403115.1 bacterium UBP2_UBA4780
ACAAAAACCCCGATGATCGCTCATCGGGGTTTTGCCAAGAAAAATGACGGCTAGCTCCTGGGGTGGGGTTACCGGGTTACCAAGTCACCAGTTCTCCGTTCTGTGGTTGTACGGGTTACCGGAATGTTGGGTCACCGAGTACCGTGTTTCCAGGACTCCGAGTTACCGGGATACCGTGTCACCAGGTCGTGAAACCGGGTTTCCAGAGTACCGCCAGGATAACCGGAGCTAGCCGCCAAAACATCAAAAGAGCTTTTTCATCCCACATATGCATTATACCCCCGGAACCGGGTTTTGTCAAGGGAAATCGGGAAAATATTTCACTTTTTTCTGTTGCCCTGAGATTTCCGCACAGACTGGCTTTCTGAACGTTGCAGGCCCGCGTCCCTCAGAGGGCAGGCATATTGGTCTTCTCGGGATGGCGTCAGCCTGTCCGTCCCGGCTTCACGGATAAATAGGGGTTGCAAATGACCGGACAAAAGTCTATAATATCGCCATGATGCAGTCTCCGGCCATCAGAAGGCGGCGGACGCGCAAGGTGGCGGTCGGGCCGGTGGACATCGGCGGCGGCAGCCCGGTCTCGGTCCAGTCCATGACCAACACCGACACCCGCGACGTCAGAGCCACCGTGGCCCAGATCCGCCAGCTGGCCAAGGCCGGGTGCGAGATCGTGCGGCTGGCGGTGCCTGACGCAGAGGCGGCCCGGGCCCTCAAGCGCATCCGCGGCCTGACCATCATGCCCCTGGTGGCCGACATCCATTTCGACCACCGGCTGGCCCTGGCGGCCCTCAAGGCCGGGGCCGACAAACTGAGGATAAACCCGGGGAATATCGGATCCGTCCAAAAGGTCCGGGAGGTCGTCAAGGCCGCCAGGGACAGGAATGTCCCCATCCGCATCGGGGTCAACGCCGGTTCGCTGGAGAGGAACATTCTGGTAAAGCACGGCCGGCCGACGGCCGCGGGCATGGTGGAGAGCGCCCTGGGGCATGTCGGCATCCTGGAGAGAACCGGCTTCCACGACATCGTGGTCTCGCTCAAGGGCTCGGACGTGCCCATGACCATCGCCGCCTGCCGCCTGTTCTCGAAAAGATCGGGCTACCCCATGCACCTGGGCATTACCGAGGCCGGGACCGTGTTCTCCGGCGCCCTTCGCTCGGCGGTGGGGATCGGAGCCCTGCTGGCCGGGGGCATCGGGGACACGGTGCGGGTGTCGCTGGCCGGGGACCCGGCCGAGGAGGTGCGGGCGGCCAGGATCATCCTTCAGTCGCTGGGGCTGCGCCGCTTCGGCCCGACCGTCATCGCCTGCCCCACCTGCGGCCGCTGCCGCGTCGACGTGGCCGGCATCGCCGACGCTGTGGAGCGCGGCCTGTCCCGCCTTTCCTTCCCCCTGACGGTGGCGGTGATGGGCTGCGCGGTCAACGGGCCGGGCGAGGCCCGGGAGGCCGACCTGGGGATGGCCGGCGGGAACCGGGAGGGCCTGCTTTTCATGAAGGGGCGGATCGTGGGCCGGGTGCCGGAGGCGGAGATGGCCGACCGGCTGATCTACGAGGCTTACCGGCTGGCCGGGTGCCGGCAGCCCTGAGGAACCCGAAGCATGGTGTCACCCTAACCCGGATAAACCCTCCTGCGGCGCTTGCCCGCCTTTGGAGGGGACAGGCCGGAAACTACAAGGAAACCCCGCCTGCATCGTGTTTCGTCGGACAGGCAGGAATGCGGGAATAATAGAAACAGTTTCCTGGCTTCATGGATTCCTTATGGAATATTCTTTACGTTTAACACGGAATATCACTTGTCAGTTACTAGAGAATGGCTTCGTGCCTGGCTGATTTAAGGATGGCGCCCAAGTTCTGTCAGCCTTCAACCCTTCGCATGACAGGCAAGCAAGAATACTCGGGGCAAGCTTTGTGGGGCATGCAGCCGGCTCAGACGACAGACATAGAACGGAGGTCATATGGCATCGGGCAAGAAGACCCTTTTCATAGTCCTGGCGGTCGGCGCCGGGCTTTTCTTCCTGGCCACACTGGCGGTGATGACGGCGGTGGCCCTGACCGGCGAAAGCGCCAGCCCGGGGTTCGGCGCCGGGGTGGGGCTGGTGGAGGTGGTCGGGCCGATCGTCTCCTCGGACGAGCCGGTCCGGCTGCTCAACAAGTACCGGGACAACAAATCGGTCAAGGCCATCGTCCTCCGGGTGGAGAGCCCGGGCGGCGGGGTGGCGGCCTCGCAGGAGATCTACGAGGCGGTGTGGCGGGCCCGGGACAGGAAACCGGTGGTCTGCTCTATGGGCGAGGTGGCGGCCTCGGGCGGCTACTACATCGCTTGCGCCTGCGACACCATCGTGGCCAATCCCGGCACCCTGACCGGCTCCATCGGCGCCCTGATGGAGTTCATGACGGCCGAGGAGCTGATCAGGAAGGTGGGCCTGAGGTTCGAGGTGGTCAAGGCCGGGGAGGTCAAGGACATCGGCTCCATCTCCCGCAAGATGACCCCGGCCGAGCGGGCCATGCTCCAGTCAATGCTGGACGACGTTCACCTGCAGTTCATGGAGGCGGTGGCCGAGGGCCGGGGGATCGACTTGGACTCCCTGCGGACCTATGCCGACGGCCGGGTGTTCACCGGCCGGCAGGCCTGGTACCTGGGGCTGGTTGACACCCTGGGCACGCTGGACGACGCCCTGACCATCGCCGGGAGGATGGGGGGCTTGAAGGACCCGCCGCGGGTGATCAGGGAGAAGAAGAGGAAGCGAAGCCTCTACGACTTGCTGTTCGACTTCAGCGAGACGGCCTCCAAACTCGACAAGGGAACGGTGGGGCTGAAGTACCTGCTGAGGTGAGTCCCGAAACGCTGGGATCATTCCTTGACCTCCGGCGCGTTTCTTGACAGGACATCGGGAAACTGATAAAATAATGCTTCAGGGACAAGGCGGCCCTTTCCCTCGTAAGCATTAAAATGTCCAGCCTCGGGACAGGCTCCAGTCGTGCAGGTGGTCGGTCTCAGGACGGGGAAGGCATTATAAAAGCCAGGCGGCCCATTCGGGAGCCAGGAATGGGGCCATCCTCAGGGCGGGGAAGGCATGATATAAGTCAGGCGGCTTAGCCAAGTGGTAAGGCGACGGTCTGCAAAACCGTTATACAGCGGTTCGAACCCGCTAGCCGCCTCCAACTGCCTCTCACGGAGACACGGAGGCACAAAGGTTGATCTTCTTTATTTGGTGTCTTAGCGTCTTTGTGTCTTGGTGAGAGAGGGAAATGCCGGGGTGGCGGAACTGGTAGACGCAAGGGACTTAAAATCCCTCGTTCCCAAAGAACGTGTCGGTTCGATTCCGACCCTCGGCACCAGTCATCAGGAAAGCCGGCGAAACACGGCCAGACGATGCAAGCCGGGTGAACAGACAACCCGCTTGACTTGTCGCTCTTTTTTTATTATAATATCTACGATGCGGGCGTAATTCAGCAGCTAGAATGCCACCTTGCCAAGGTGGAAGTCGAGGGTGCGAATCCCTTCGCCCGCTCCAAAGCTTTCGAAATCCCTCCCCTCGGGGGAAGGGATTTTTTCTTACGGATTATATCCACTTGCAATGCAAGGTTTTTTTTGTTAAAATAACGCTTCACTTTACGAAGTTTGATAGGGGGGTCATCATGCCCGAGATCAAGGTGAACGAGCGGCTGTGCAAGGGCTGCGAGCTCTGCACCTCGGCCTGTCCCAAGCAGTGCATAGCCATGTCCGACAAGTTCTCCACCACCGGCTACTACCCGGCCATGCTGGCCAAGCAGGAGTGCTGCATCGGCTGCGGCCTGTGCGCCCAGATCTGCCCGGACCTGGCCATCGAAGTATACAAATAACCGAAAAATCCCAAGCTCCAATTTCCAATCACCAATAACGGCATTGGATTTTAGAATTTGGGATTTTGAATTTACAACGGAGTTGTTAGAATGGGTGAGAAGATCCTGATGAAGGGCAACGAGGCCCTGGCCGAGGGGGCCATCCGGGCCGGATGCCGCTTCTTCTCCGGCTACCCCATCACCCCCCAGAACGAGGTCCCGGAGTACATGTCCTGGCGCCTGCCGGACGAGGGGGGGACGTTCATCCAGGCCGAATCCGAGGTGGCGGCAATCAACATGATCTACGGGGCGGCCTCGACCGGTATGCGATGCATGACCTCGTCCTCCAGCCCGGGCATCAGCCTCAAGCAGGAGGGCATCTCCTACTGCGCCGGGGCCGACCTGCCGTTCTTCTACGCCAACGTGGTGCGGGGCGGGCCGGGGCTGGGCAACATCGCCGCCTCCCAGGGCGACTACCACCAGTCGGTGCGGGGCGGGGGCCACGGCGACTACCGGGTGCTGGTGCTGGCGCCCAACTCGGTCGACGAGATGGCCAACTTCCCGAAAAAATGCTACGAGCTGGCCTTCAGGTACCGGATGCCATCCATGATCCTGGCCGACGGCATCCTGGGGCAGATGATGGAGCCGGTGGAGTTCAAGTTCGAGCCGGTGGATCCCAAGTCGTTCAAGGAGGCCGGGTGGGAGCTGGGGCTGGCTGCCGGACGCAGGAAGCGCATCGTCCGCTCCTACGACCTGCGCGAGGGCGAGCTGGAGAAGATAAACGCCGCCCGGCTGAAGAAGTACCGGGAGATCGAGGAGAAGGAGGTCCTGTTCGAGGCCAAGCAGTGCGATGACGCCGAGCTGGTGGTGGTGGCCTACGGGACGTCCTCCCGCATCGCGGCCGCCGCCGTCAAGATGGCCAGGGACAAGGGGCTTAAGGTCGGCCTGTTCCGGCCCATCACCCTGTGGCCCTTCCCCAAGAAACAGCTGGCCAAACTGGCGGAAAAATCCAGAAAGTTCCTGGTGGTCGAGATGAGCATGGGCCAGTTCGTGGACGACGTCAGGCTGGCGGTCTGCGGCCGGATCGAGGTCGACCTCTACGCCAGGCCGGCCGGCATCCCTTCGGGCGAGGAAACGTTCGCCGCCGTCGAGAAATCGTACAAGAGCATGACCCCGGCCAGGGCCGCGGCCCCGGCCAAGACCGCGAAGCCCAAGGGCAAGCCGGGCAGGCCCAGGAAGAAACCAGCCAAGAAGGCCGGCCGTCCGGCCAAAAAGACCAGGAAAGGAGGGCGCCGCTAGATGGAACTCGTGAACAAGTGGCCCGCGGGCCTGGTCGAAATGCCCCTGCGCTACTGCCCGGGCTGCGGACACGGCATCGTCCACCGCATCGTCGGGGAGTGCCTGGAGGAGCTGGGGATCAGGGAACGGACGGTGGGGGTGGCCCCGGTGGGCTGCTCGGTCTTCGCCGACGACTATTTCAACTGCGACATGATCCAGGGGCCGCACGGGCGGGGGCCGGCCATCGCCACCGGCATCAAGCGCTCCAAGCCGGAGTGCATCGTCTTCTCCTACCAGGGCGACGGCGACCTGGCTTCGATCGGCATGGCCGAGACCATCCACTCGGCCGCCCGGTCCGAGAACATCACCGTTATCTTCATCAACAACGCCATCTACGGGATGACCGGCGGCCAGATGGCCCCGACCACCCTGATAGGCCAGAAGGCCTCCACCTGCCCCCGGGGGCGGGATCCCAAGGTTAACGGCTATCCCATCAGGATATGCGAGCTCCTGCAGTCGCTGGAGGGCGCCTCCTACCTGGAGAGGACATCGGTGCACACTGCGGCCAACGCCATCAAGACCAAGAAGGCCGTCAAGAGGGCCTTCCAGAACCAGATCGAATGCAAGGGTTTCTCGCTGGTGGAGGTTCTCTCCATGTGCCCCACCGGCTGGGAGGCCACCCCGCTGAACTCGGTGAAATACATCGCCGACAAGATGATGCCTCTATATCCGCTGGGCGTCTACCGCTCCCCCGAACAGAGGGAGCAAAAGGAAGGAGGTGCCGCCTGATGTACCAGGGAATTCGAATGTCCGGGTTCGGAGGCCAGGGCGTGATCTCGGCCGGGATACTGCTGGCCCAGGCCGGCCTCTTGGAGGGCAAGAACGTCTCCTGGTTCCCCGCCTACGGGGCCGAGATGCGCGGGGGAACGGCCAACTGCTCGGTGGTGGTGGCCGACGACGAGGTCTCCAGCCCCATCGTCTCCAGGCCTGACACGGCCGTCGTTCTCAACGAGCCCAGCCTGGCCAAGTTCGAGCCGATGCTCAAGCCCGGCGGCCTGCTGATCGTCAACAGCTCGCTGGTGAACACCAAGCCCAAGCGCACCGACATCAGGGTGGCCCTGGTGCCCTGCAACGCCATCGCCCAGGAGCTGGGCACCATCAAGATCGCCAACATGGTGGCACTGGGAGCCCTGGCCGGACTGACCGGGGCGGTCAGCATCGAGGCCATCGCCAAGGCCCTGCCCAAGGTGTTCAAGCGGGCCAAGCCCGAGATTCTTGAGTTGAACGTCAAGGCCCTGAAGAAAGGGGCCGAGGCCAAGGCGGAGTAAACACGAGGCACGAATAGCAGATGGGCGGGCCGGAGACAACCCGCCCATCTTTTTTTTAATATCCGCGGACCATTACGAGAACGATGCTGATAAAGCCCAGGCTGCTGTGGCTGGTGATGGCGGAAGGCCACTACCCGTTTTACCTGATTAACCTGAAAGCCCGCCTCCTTATGTCGGTGGGGCAATGGCAGGAAAGCGAGCGCCTGTACCGCGGGATGTTGGCTGCGTTGGATCGTTTGGAGGACGGGCTGCCCGCGGCCACTGTCAAGAACCAGCTGGGATACGTGCTGCTGCAGAAGGGTGAGGGCAAGGAGGCCCTGCCCCTGCTGGAGGAGGTGTACCGCCACGATCTGGAAAATGGATACGAGGAGGAGGCAGCCAAACCTTTATTGAATATGGGCAATATCCATAAAAATATAGGTGATTATACACGCGCCTTGGAGCATTACCGCCTGGCCGTCGAACTGGGCCAAGGGAACGGCGATCTGGAAACAGTGGCCCTGGCCTGGGGGAACATAGGGCTGGTGGAATGGTACAGGGGCGAGTACGAGGAAGCGCTGGGAAGCGTCGAGAGGGCCATGGCCTTGGCCCGTGAAAGCGGCAACATCCAGCAGATCGGCATCGCCCATGGGACCATTGGGAACATCCAGTATTCCACCGGCCGTTTCCGGGAGGCCCTGGAGAGCTATCGTAGGCAGATGGAGATCGCCCGGAACATCGGCGACAAGTACAGCCTGCGGGTGGCCCTCAACAACATGGGTGCGATCCACGACGTCAGGGGCGAGTACGCCGAGGAGAAGGAATGCTTCCTGCTCAGCCTGGAGATCGCCAGGCAGCTGGGGAACCGGGCCGGGGAAAGGGTGGTGCTGGGCAACCTGGGCGGTGTCTGCGTGAACACGGGCGAACTTGAGGCTGCCGGGGATTACTTCAGGAAGAGCCTGGAGCTGGCCGAAGATCTTGGCGACCGCCGGGGGATCGGCATCACGTTTTACAATTTGGGCCTGCTGGCTTCCATGGGCGGCGACCACCGAGGGGCGCTGTCGCTCTTTTCCCGGGCGCTTCCGGTGCTGGAGGAGCTGAAGGCCAAGGACTTCTGGTGCCTATGCCTGCTCAGGCGATCCGAAGCCGAATTCGCAACTGGCGAAAGAGTGCAGGCTATCAATTCGGCGGAGAAAGCGCTGACGATTGCCATGGAGGTCAATCAGGGCGAGGCTGCCTGCCAGGCCAGGATCTTGCTGGCGTTAATCGAGCACAGGATAGGAAGGGCGGATACCGAAGAGGCCAAGGCGAAAATACTGGCCGAACTGCAGGGGGATGACGAAGCCCTGAAAGCCCGGGTCCGGGTGGCCCTTTTCCGCCTGACGGACTCGGAAGAAAACCGGGGAGAGGCCAGGGCCGCTTTGACTAAGCTGCTGGAAACGACGCCGAAGCATGAATACAGATTAATGCTCGATTCGTTGATATGAGAAAGACGCCCGGACATTCGGGCGTCTTTCGGACACAGGCTTGATGGATCTCGCTACCTGCCCTTTCCCCCCTTGGGCTTTCCTCCTGCCTTCTTGGCAGGCGTGCCGTCGTCCTTGGCCTTGTCCGGCCCAGCCTTTTTCACCTCCGGAGCCTCCTTCTTGTCCCAGCGCTTCTCCTTCTCCCACTGCTTCCAGTTCCTCTTGACCTCGGCGTGCTTCAGCCTGGCGTGCCCCGGAGGCAGGTTGCGCCAGCCGGGCGGCAGGTTCAGCAGGGGGTGGGGGACTTTCTTGAAGAACTTCCACGGCCCCCCGGCCGCGGCCGAGCGGTGCCACCGGCCCTTGTGGACCCGCCACCAGTAGCCCTGGTAGAAGAACATGTCACCGTCCAGGTCCACCACGAAATAAACGTAGGAGCCAGGGATGACCGCCATCATCGGTTCGGGACCGACCTTCATCACCGGCAGACCGATGTTGACGTTGACATCGACATCGGCGCGGGCCGCGGACGCCAGCAAGGCGCAGACGGACACGGCCAGGACCAGCAGGGACTTCCTCATGGCTTTCCTCCTTATTCTCTTGCTCCATGATAATTCATCGAAGGCTTTTTGTCAAGTAAGATTTTAGCCGGCAAGATATTAGATTTGACAACCCGCCCGAAATCTGATAAATTATATGGGATGAACATCCCCAACGCCCTGACCATCTTCCGCGTGGCCGCCAGCCCGGCCCTGATGGGGCTGCTGCTGGTGGACGACATCCACGCCAGGCTGGCCGCCCTGATCCTGTTCATGATGGCCGGGCTCTCCGACCTCTTCGACGGGATGATAGCCAGGCGGCGCAACCAGGAGACGGGGTTCGGCCGCTTCATGGACCCCATAGCCGACAAGCTCCTGATATCGATGGCCCTGATATCCTTCGTGGCGCTCAACATGGCGGCCGCCTGGGTGGTGCTGGTGATCATCGCCAGGGAGTTCCTGATAATGGGCCTGAGGACACTGGTGGCCTACCGGGGCGAGGTGATGGAGTCCAGCTGGATGGCCAAGGCCAAAACCTTCCTCCAGATGGCCTCGGTGGCCGCCATCCTCTGCTGCGTGTTCGCCCGCGACGCGGTAGAGGCCGGCTGGCTTCCCGGCTCCTGGCTTTCGGGTCCGGGGGCGCGGATGACGGCCGACGCCCTGCTCTACCTGGCCATGGCCATGACCCTGGCCTCTGGCCTTGATTACATCTACAAAAGCCGATGGCTGATCCTGAGCCTGTTCCGGGACAACTTCTGACATGAAGATCATGGTCATGGCCGCCAAGGCGGCCGTTACCTGCCTCGGGGCCGGCTATTCGCCCCTGGCCCCGGGCACCTGCGGCAGCCTTCTGGCCGTGCTGGCGGCCTGGTTCCTGATCCCCGGCGTCTGGTGGGCGTTGCCGGCCGCGGCCTTGGCGGCCTTCCTGGCCGGGGTGCCTCTGGCTTCCCTGGCCGAGGGATGGTGGGGCGCCGATCCGCCCCGGGTGGTGTTGGACGAGGTCGCCGGGCAGTGGCTGGCCCTGGCCCTGGTCCCCAAATCCTTCGCAGCCTACGCGCTGGCCTTCGTCCTCTTCCGCCTGTTCGACATCCTCAAGCCCTGGGGGGTGAACCGGGTCCAGGAGGCGCCCGGAGGCTGGGGGGTGATGCTGGACGACGTCCTGGCCGGAGCCTATTCAAACATAGTGCTGCAGCTGGCCCTGCTGGCGTTCCACCGGAAAGGCTCGGCCCTGGCCGGGCTGCTGGGGTGGGGTTGACCGTGCTGAGGGCGGGCATCCTGACCATCGGCAACGAGGTGCTGTACGGCCAGATTCTGGACGGCAACGCAGCCTTCCTGGGCCGGGAGCTCCAGGCCCAGGGATGCGAGGTGGCCTGGCGCCGGACGGTGGGCGATAGGATACCGGACATCACGGACGCGGTCAAATCCGGCCTTGACGCGTGCGACGTGCTGCTGGCCACCGGAGGGCTGGGGCCGACCTCGGACGACGTCACCCGGCAGGCGGCGGCCAGGCTGTTCAAGTCGAAGCTGGTCCTGGATCGGGCGCTGCTGGAGGGCATCCGAAGACGCTTCGCCGCCAGGGGCCTGAGGATGCCGCCCTGCAACCGGTCCCAGGCCATGGTTCCGGACAAGGCCGTGGCTTTGCCCAATCCGCAGGGGACGGCGCCGGGCCTGCTTTTCCGCCAAGGCTCCAAGTCCGTGATCCTGCTTCCGGGCGTGCCCCGCGAGCTGGAGGCCATCTGGGAGCAAACCCTGCGGCCGATGCTGGCGCAAAAGTCTGGGAGACGGACCGCCGTCAAGACGCTGAGGACTTTCGGCCTGCCGGAATCGGCCCTGGCCGACAGGCTGCGGCTGGTGGAGAAGGCGCTGCCTGCCGGCTGCCTGGCCTACCTGCCGTCCTGCCGCGGGGTGGACCTTCGCCTGACCTTCAGTGACAGGTCGGCGGAAGCGGCACGGACCCGGGCCGGGAAGTTCGCCGGCCGGATCAGCCGAGCGCTGGGGGACTCGATCTACGGCCAGGGCCAGGAGACCATGGAACAGGTTGTCGGCCGAATCCTGACGGACTGCTGCTTGACAATCTCCACGGCCGAGTCTTGCACCGGGGGGCTGATGGCCGACCGGCTGACCGACGTGCCGGGCAGCTCCGGTTATTTCAGGGGAGGGGTGGTGGCGTACAGCAACCAGCTGAAAATCAAGGTTCTTGGGGTCAGGCCCGAAACGCTGCGGCGGCACGGGGCGGTCAGCCGCCAGACGGCAGGGGAGATGGCTGCCGGGGGGCGCCGCCTGTCCGGCAGCGACCTGTGCCTGGCGGCCACCGGCATCGCCGGACCGGGCGGGGCCGTGCCCGGCAAACCGGCGGGCCTGGTCTTTCTGGCCGTCTCCGGCCCCTTTGGGAGCATAGTTCGGGAGAAACGGTTCATCGGCGGACGGCGCACCATCAAGGAGTGGGCGGCCCAGGCCGGGCTGAACCTGGCCAGGCTGTACCTGGCCGGAAAGGGCCGGCTGAAGGACCGGACATAGGAGGACGTCATGGCAGACCAGCACATCAGGGTTCTCCGCTGCTTCGTGGCCCTGGAGGTCCCGGCTGATATCCAGGAGATCCTGGGCCGGGCTTCGGCCCGGTTGGCCGGATCGGGGGCGGACGTCGGTTGGGTGAAGCCGGAGAACATCCACCTGACCCTGAAATTCCTGGGCGAGATACCGCAGGGCCGGGCCCTGCAGGTGGGGATGGCGGTGTCCAGGCTGAAGGGCAGGATCGGCCCGGTACCGGCGGCTTTGGGGGGCCTGGGGGCTTTCCCCGTGCTTCACAAGCCGCGGGTGGTTTGGGCCGGCCTGTCCCAGGGCACCGAGGAATGCGGCCGGGTCTTCGCGGCCGTGGAGGGTGAGCTGGCCGACATGGGTTTCCAGCGCGAGGAGAGGGAGTTCTCTCCGCACCTGACCCTGGGAAGGGTGCGTTCGGACCGCAACGTCGGCGAACTGGTGAAGCTGATTGGGGAAACCGGCCTGGAGCCGGTAGAGTTCTCCCTCAAGGCGCTGACCCTGATGAAGAGCAGCCTGACTCCGCAGGGGTCGGTCTACGAGCCGATGAACACGGCCTACCTGGCGGGCTGACCGGCGTGACCCAGCCTCGCAACATCAGGCTCGTTTTGGAGTACGACGGCACCGCCTTCTCCGGCTGGCAGGTGCAGCCGGGCCGGCGGACCGTGCAGGGTGTGCTGGAGGAAAGGCTTGCCGAGCTTTTAAAGGAGAAGGTATCGGTCACCGGCTCGGGCCGCACCGATGCCGGGGTCCATGCCCTGGGCCAGACGGCTAATTTCAAGAGCGGAAAGGGCGTCCCGCTCAAAGCCTTCCGCCAGGGGTTGAACAGGCTGCTTCCAAGGGACGTGGCCGTTCTCGACGCCAGGGAGGCGCCGCCCGGCTTTCACGCCCGGTTCGACGCCAGACGCAGGCTGTACCGCTACCAGATAGTCACCGTCAGGTCCCCGGTGCGCGAAAGATACGCATGGTTCGCGAGGCACGCGCTTGACTTCGGGATACTGGAGAGGGTCTGCAAGAGGATCGTCGGCAAGCACGACTTCACCTCCTTCTCCTCGGCCCAGGCCGAGGTCGAGAATTTCATGGTGGACGTCAAAAGAACCGGATGGAGAAAGGGCAAAGACACGCTGACGTTCGAGATCGAGGCCGACCGCTTCCTGCACAACATGGTGCGCATCCTGGTGGGCACCATGGCCGACATGGCCCGGGGGAGGATGGCCCCGGAGTCCTTTCCCGACATCCTCGCGGCCAGGGACCGGAAGCGGGCGGGAAGGACGGCGCCGCCGCAGGGGTTGTTCCTGGTCAGGGTTGTCTACTGATGGAACCAATGTGAAATGTGAATCGTGAATGGACGGCCGTCCATTTGTTAATTGAGAATCGTTAGTTGTTATCCGAAAAATGCAGGTCTTCATCAGCGAATCCGCCTTCTGGGGCATACTGGTCTCGGCCATCGAGGTCTACCGCAAGGAGTCCTACGGCCTGCTGCTGGGGCACAAGGACCGGGACATGTTCATGGTGGTCAACGCGGTGGCCTGCCAGAAGGCCGAGCGCCACACCACCTGGGTGCGGGCCCGGGAGCGCTCCCACGCCAGGATCGTCAACTTCTTCGAGAACCTGCCCAACCTCTACATCATCGGCGATTTCCACTCCCATCCACGGAGGGAGATCAACCTTTCTGAAGAGGACATCGAGAGCATGAGGCCCGATGCCGTCTACATAGTGGCCGAGATCCGGGACAAGGCCAAGGACAAGTACTGGAGCTACAACGAGGACGGCACCATCTCCGGCACCACCGACAACTGGTTCATCAAGATCGCCGGTTTCTACCTCGACCCGGAGAGCGGCAAGCCGAAGATGGCCGACGTCCTCTGTCCCTTCGCCATCGGTTTCAGCATCAAGCCCAAGCGGACGAGCACCGCATGATAGAAGCCAAACTGGAACAGGTCGAACAGCGGCACCGGGAGCTGGAGAGCCTTCTGGCCGACCCCCAGGTCATCGCCGACCAGGCCCGCTACCGGGCGCTGTCCCGGGAGTACAAACAGTCGGCCAAGCTGGCGGCCAAAGCGGCCGATTACCGGGACTGCGTGCGGCAGCTGGCGGACAACCGGTCCCTGGCCGGC
>DHHE01000236.1:0-4698 GCA_002403115.1 bacterium UBP2_UBA4780
GACTACTACAAGTTCAACGTCACCTCGGGCCAGGTGATCAAGGTCAAGATCACGCCGCCGTCGGCCGCCGACTTCGACCTGTACCTGCACAACCCGTCGCAGACGCAGGTGGGCTCCAGCACCCGGGGGGCGGGGTTGGTGGACTCCATCGTTTACACGGCCAACGCCACCGGCTACTGGTACTGCCGGGCCTACCAGTACTCGGGCACCGGCAACTACGGGCTGTCCATATCCACCGCCTCGCCCAACCCTTTCAAATACATCTGCCTCAAGGTGGGCCAGGGCGACGCCGCGGTGCTGGTCTCCCCAACCGGCAAATACGCCCTGATAGACGGCGGCTCCAACAACACCTACGGCCTCCTCATCTGGAAGTTCCTGCGCGACTCCCTGCGCACCCATCACCTGGACTACATCTTCACCAGTCATTACCATTCGGACCATGTCGGCGGCACCGATCTTATCATCGACAGCCTCTGCGCCCATGGGATGGATTCCATCGTCGTCGGCTGTTATGACCGCGGCGGGTCCTACGGCTCCGGCACCGACTACACCAACTACGTGACAAAGACCGGTTCCAAGCGCCGTACCGCCTCCCTGGGCCAGGTCTTCGACCTGGGCGGGGGCCTTTCCGTCCGCGTGGTTTGCATGAACGGCAAGACGGTCTCCGGCGACTCGGTGGTCCCGGCCTCATCGGACGAGAACGGCAAGTCCATGGGCCTGCTCATCTCCTACGGCGGTTTCAAATTGATCTCGGCCGGGGACATCGCCGGCTACAACACCGGCGACTACAAGAACGTGGAGTCGATCCTGGCCCCGGACATCGGGCCGGTCAACGTGCTTCACGTCAACCACCACAGCTCGGCCTCCAGTTCCAACCCGGCCTGGATCTCGACCCTGGATCCCCAGGCCTCCCTCATCTCGCTGGGGGACGGCAACCCCTACGGCTACCCCAAGGCCGAGACACTTACCCGGCTGACCTCGGACCCCGGCCTGGACAATTACATATACCAGACCGAGACCGGCGCCGGCGCCGCCATCCCCGCGGGCCGGGGCCAGGTCTGCAACTCGAACATATGGGTGGTGGTCAACCAGGCCTCCTACACCGTCTGCGGCCGGCCCTACGGCATCGCCAAGGGCGGCGACCCGCTGGCGCCGGATCCCGGGCCGGAAAAGGACGGCGACGGATGCGATTCCTGGGCCTCGGTCAGTCCCAATCCCGTCAGCGGCAGCCGGGCGACCATCAGCTTCTCGCTACCGGCGCCGGGAAAGGCCAGGGCCGAGGTGTACAACGTCCTGGGGCAGCGGGTCCGGACGATGGAGCGCGAAGGCCTGCCGGCAGGCAGGCACCAGTTGGCCTGGGACTGCGCCGACGACCGGGGGCGGCGCCTGGCCTCCGGCACTTATCTCTTGAGGTTCTCGGTCACGGCTGACGGGCGCGACCTGGTCTCCACCCGGAGGATAATGCTCCTCAGATGATTCGCCACCCCACAATAAAAGGAGATACGGCATGAAAAAGGCGTTGACCATCATCGCGGCCCTGGCGGCCTCCGCGGCTTTGTTCCTGGGGTGCGGCCGGGACGCGAACCCGGCGGCCAGCCATCCGGCCCCCGGGGCGGGCGAATACGACCGCATCCCCTACAAGGTCGAGGCTCTGCCCCCGGTTCTGGAGCCGCATCGGGAGCTGGACGTCAAGTGGTCCCAGCTCACCCACCAGAAGGTGGTGGCGGTGGCCGCTGCCAAGATGGGGCTGTCGTCCGCCCGGGTGAACAAGATGACCGCCGCCTCGGAGATGCCGGACGTCTACCAGTCCGGCCTGGAGAACGGCTTCAACCAGCAGTGGTCCCACGCCTTCATGCTGACCTCGGGCGGTTACTGGTACTGGGGCGACGCCGACGACGACTTCCACGACAACATCGACCAGTACTCCGGCGAGATAGAGAGCCCGGAGGGCTACAACGGCAGGTCGGCCAAGTATTACTACCAGGCCGGCAACCAGCAGATGGGCGACTGGTACCTGGGCTACGCCTGCCACTACGTCGAGGACGTCTGCCTGGTGCTTCACACCACCGTGCCCTTCGGCGCCATGGCCACCAAGCATTTCGCCTTCGAGACCTGGGTGGAGAACAACCTCACCGCCGGGCACAGGCTGCTGGACGCGGTCAGCGCCGACAACTACTATTACGCGGTCACCAACCTCAAGACGGCCGTCAACCAGGCCGCCTATTACACCTCGGGCTACTACTCCTCTACCTACGGCAAGAAGGCCTGGGACGCCTACGTCGCCAGCGGCTATCCCACCGCCGCCGGCACCGGGAACTCCACATTGGTGGCCAACACCAAGGGGATGCTGGTGGACGCCGGCCGTTACGTCAAGGGGACCATCAGGTACACCCTGAACAAGTACGGCCAGTGGACCAACCGGTACTGACGGACCGGATCCGTCCGCATTCCGCGCTCAAGAACCATAAAGGCTCGGCGTAAAACGCCGAGCCTTTATCTTGACCCTTGGTCATTTCCCTTCTGCCCGGTTTCACCCCTCCTCCAGGGCCCGGAGCTCGGCGTCGGTGCGCCGCAAGCGGACTGCCAGGATCCGGGCCAGCCCGGCGAAAATCAGTCCGGCCAGCTGCGGCTCCCTCCTGGCGAAGCGGTCGAAAACCCTTCTGGAGAGCACGTATATCTCGGCCTCGGTCCTGGCCACGGCGTCGGCCGACCGCGTCCCCCGGTCCAGGAAGGCGATATCGCCGAAGAAGTCCCCCCGGCCGAAGGTGGCCAGATGGTGGCCCTCGCGCCCGGATATCGGCAGCTCTATCCGGACCTCGCCCCGCCTGATGATGAAGATCTCGTCTCCGGCGTCGCCGTGTTCGAACACCCTCTCCCCGGCCGCCAGGGCGCGCCGGGCCAGCAACCGCCCCAGGGCCTTCATCCCCTGGGGCGGGAAATCGCGGAACAGCTCTATCTCCCCGGGCTCCAGCGGCCTTTCTCCGCAGGCATCGCACCGGCCATGTTCCTCGGCGATAATCTGGTCCTCGGCCCATTCCAGGGCCGCGTCCAGCTCGGGGAAGATCCTGACGCTCCGCTCCGGCCTCACCAGGCCCACCTGGTCGAAATAGAGCCTCAGGTCCTGGCCGGTGGGCAGGCTGCGGGGGATCTGGGAGAAGATGAGGCTGCCGCCCCTCTCGGCGATCCGGTCGCCCAGCATCTCCAGCATGTGGGCCGCGGTGAAGTCCACCGACTGCACCCGACGCATGTCAAGGATCACGTAGCGCAGCCGGTCCAGCCTGGGCTCGATCATGGAGAACAGCTGGTCGGTGGTGCCGAAGAACAGGGCCCCCTGAAGCTGGAAGACGGCCACCTCCCCGCCCCGGCGCTCCAGCGCTTCGGCCTCGGACGGCAGCCGGCGCCGCTTGGAGCTGGCCTGGCCCACTGCGCTCAGCCGCCTGACCACCGACGAACGGGTCTGGTCCCTGATGAACAGGATGATGGACAGCCCCACCCCCACCCCGGCCGCCGCGATCAGGTTGACCGCCACCGCGGTCACGGCCACGGCCGCGATCACGCCGAAGTCGAACAGGGTGGCGCGCTGCCTCAGGAGGAGGACGCTCCTGCGGTCGATCATCCGGTAGGCGATCACCAGCAGAATGCCGGCCAGGGCGCTCAGGGGTATCCAGGCCACCAGCCCGCCCAGAAGCAGCAGGGCCGCGGCCGCGAAAACGCCCTCCAGCAGCCCGGAGACCCGTGTCTGCCCGCCGCTGCTGATGTTTACCAGGGTGGCCCCCATGGTGCCCGAGCCCGGTATTCCGCCCAGCGCCGCCGAAGCCATGTTGCCCATCCCCTGCCCCAGCAGCTCCCGGTTGGAGTCGTGGCGGCTGCGGGTCAGGGCGTCGACGATCACAGAGCTCTTGAGGGTGTCGATGGACAGCAGCACCGAGAGGGTCCCGGCCGCCAGCAGGGCCGCCAAGAGCCCGTCCCAGCCGATGGCCGGCAGGGCCGACAGCCTCTGTCCGAACCCTGAGAGCATGCCGGCGATACTGGCCGGCGGGACGGCCCCGATCACCAGGCGGTTGCCCTCCAGCCTGAGGAGCTCCGGATGGGCCAGCCCCAGCGCGAAATAGGCGGCCACGCCGGCGGCCATGGCGATGATGGGCGCCGGGATGGCCCGGGTCAGCCTGAGGGCGTAGATCATGAAGAGGACCGTCACCGAGCCGACCGCGATGGAAGGCAGGCTCCAGGCCGCGGGAGACGCCAGCCCCTGCCATAAGTTGAACCCCGGCGGCAGGCCCAGGAACCTGGGCGCCTGGGTCAGCATGATCAAGAGCCCCACGCCGCTGAGGTAACCGGCCACCACCGGGTAGGGGATGTACTTCATCAGTCGGCCGCCGCCCAGGGCGCCGAAGGCGAACTGCAGGCCCCCGGCCAGCAGGGAGGCCAGGGACACCAGGGCCACGGCGGCCGCCGGCCCGGCCCCGGCCTGCTGGGCCACGAAGGCCGCCAACACCGCCGCGGCCGGCGCCGAAGGGGCCGAGATCAGCCGCGGCGTTCCGCCGAAAAGCGGGGCCGTAAGCCCCAGAGCCACCGCCCCCACCATTCCGGCCAGGGCCCCGGCCCCGGCCATCCCCGGACCCAGCGGCAAGAAAACGATGAGGCCGAAGGCCACCGCCGAGGGAAAGGCCACCAGCATGGCCGCCAGCCCGCCGAACA
>DHHE01000236.1:4781-7697 GCA_002403115.1 bacterium UBP2_UBA4780
AGGGGGCCGTTCCGCTTTAGCTGAACGGCCCCTAGTTTTAGTTTATCGGCTTGGTCTTGGGCTTGGCTTTCCGGACCGGTTTCTTCGGCGGCTCCGGTTTCCTGATCGTGTCCACCGGCGCCGGCTCCGGCTCGGGCGGCTTGGGCTCGAATGACGCCTGCTTCTGGGCCGTCTCGGCCTGGGCCTTCTCCACCAGGCCGATCTCCTTCACCAGATCCCCGTCGGCCTTGATCGTCCGGGCCCGGGCCTTCTCCTTGTCGCCGTCCAGGGCCTCCTTCTTCTTGAGGATGTCCTGCTGCTTCTTCTCGAGGAATGTCTTGGTCTTGGCCGGGTCGGTGGCCGGCTTCTTGCCGGAGGCCTTGACCTCCTCGATCTTCCCGTCCTGGACCGCGATCTTCTCCCCGGTCAACTGGTGCTCCTTGTCCAGCGCCTCCTTTTTCTTGTCTATGGATTCCAGCTCCTTGGCCAGGTTGTCCTTGTTGGCCTCGCGCTGCTTCTCCAGCTGGACCTTCCTGGCCTTGAGGGCCTCTGACCTTTTCGACAGGTCAAGCTTCTCGGCCTGGATGCCCTTCACCTGCCTGGCCCGATCGGCCGACACCTGCCTGGCGAAGGCGTCGGTCAGCAGCAGAAGTCCGTCCACCTTGCCCTTGAGGCTTTTGGTCAGTTGCTGCTCGGCCTTTCCCGTGGCCACGTCCACCGCGATCAGGTTGAGCGACCAGGTGTCTCCTATCTGGCCCACGCTGCCGCCCACCACCTTCTCGGCCTTCAGCTTCTGCCCTACTTTTACCAGGTTGGCCGGATCGTCGGCGGCGGTGACCCCCATCTCCTTGACGGCCGCGTCGCGCTTCTCGCGCGGGGCCATCTCGTAAAGCCCTGTCTTGGTGAGCTCGGCGTAGAGCCGGTCCGCCAGCACCACCCCCTCGTTGCCCGGGGACTTGAGGTCAAGCACCACCATCTTCACCGGGGCGTCGGGCTGGGCGAAGAGAGCGGCGGTGGCCAGGATGACGACCAGGATGGATATGGTTCTGTGTTTCACGGTAACCTCCTAAATGTTAGTTTTACCCCTTGTATATTTTCCGGTTGTGCCAGTCTATGAATTCCTTGGATGGCCTGTCTATTTCCTTCGCTGGAAAAGTAACGGTGCGATTCCCGTGGTATTTATAATACTCCCTGCCATTTTCGTATTCCGCTTTGATTTTCCTTGACACCTCAACTTTGTGGTCGGACGAGTTCATGCGCCTCACCCACTGCAGCTGCCGGGGGCCGTCGATCTCCTCCAGCCAGAGGTAGGGATCTTTGGGCTCCGTTGGCCCGCTTTTTCCCTTCATAAACCCGCTTTTTATTCGTCTTGCATGCTATTGCTGTCCCACCATCTCCCGGGCGTGCCTCAGTGCCGATTCGGTCACCTTCTCCCCGCCCAGCATCCGGGCCACCTCCTCCACCCGCTCCTTCTCCGACAGCGGCTCCACCGTGGTCAGGGTGCGGCCGGTCTGCTCCCCCTTGCTCACCCGGTAGTGGGCCTGGGCCAAAGCGGCGATTTGCGGCAAATGGGTGATGCACAGCACCTGGCGTCTCTCCCCGATCTGCCGCAGCTTCCTGCCCACCGCCTCGGCCACCCGCCCGCCGATGCCGGCGTCTATCTCGTCGAACACCAGGGACGACACCTGGTCCACCTCGGCCAGGATGGTCTTCACCGCCAGCATCACCCGCGATATCTCCCCTCCCGAGGCTATCCTGGCCAGCGGCTTGGGCTCCTCGCCGGCGTTGGGGGAGATCAGAAACCTTGCTTTGTCTATGCCGGCCGCCTCGGCCTGATACGATTTCCTTCCCTGGCGCACCAGCCCGCCCTGCTGCTCAGTCTGGAGCACCTCGACCTGGAACGCGGCCTTCTCCATGCCCAGGTCCCGAAGCTGGCTCATGACCTCCTTGGCCATTTTTTTGGCCGCGGCCTGCCGCTTCTCGGACAATGCCAGGCATGCCTTCTCCAGCTCCCGGCGCTTGGATTCCAGCTCGTCCGCGAGCCTGTCGATCCGCTCCTGGCCGTGCTCCACCGAATCCACTTCGGACTGAATCTTGCTTAAGTGGAGCAGCACCGCCGCCACGCCGCCTTCGCGCCCCCCGTATTTCTTCCGGAGGGTCCTTATCAGGTCCAGCCGCTGACGGACCTCCTCCAGCCGGGCGGGGTCGAACTGGATGGAGTCCCGGTAGCGCCTCAGCTCCCGGGCCAGCTCCTCCAGCTGGGCGCCCGCGGCCTGGGCGCCCTGGCGCATCTCTTCGGTCCGTCCGTCTATGCCGGCGATCTGCTCCAGCGCCCGCTGGGACGCCCCCAGCTGCTCGCTTATCGATCCCTCGTTCTCGTACAGCAGTCGGTAGCCCTCCGAGGCCAGGGAGAAAAGCTTTTCCGAGTTGGACAGCACCGCCTGCTCCCGTTCCAACTCCACCTCCTCGCCCTCGGCCAGCCGGGCCGCCTCGATCTCCCTTATCTGGAAGGCGTAGAGGTCCAGCTTCTCGCGGGTGAGCTTCTCCCGGCCCCGCATCTCGTCCAGCTCCCTCCGGACGCGCTGGTGCTCGCGGAACAGGGAGGCCGCGGCCTCGCGCCCGGCCCAGGCCCGGGCGTAGCCGTCCAGNNAGCGACTGGTGCTGGTGCTGGCCGTGCATGTCCAGCAGGGCGTCGCCGATCCGCTTGAGCCCCGCCAGAGGCACCTGGCCGTCGTTGACCAGGGCCCGGCTCTTGCCGGCGGCCGACACCTCCCGCCTTACCGAAAGCCCTCCGGTCCACTCCAGCCCGAGCTCGTCGAACAGGACCTTGAGGGAGCCGTGGCTGTCGATCCTGAACTCGGCCTCGACCACGGCCTGTTTGGCCCCGGTGCGGACGCTGTCGCTGTCGGCCCGCTCGCCCAGGGCCAGCCCCAGGGC
>DHHE01000118.1:0-6599 GCA_002403115.1 bacterium UBP2_UBA4780
GCCGGCTGGCCCAGGTGGATGTAGCCCAGCCCGACGTCGGACAGCGTCTGCAGCTTGCGGGCGATCTTGGGGATGCTGGCGAAGAACCCGGCCGCCTGGTCCACCGTCATCTCCAGCACCTCGGAGATGTTTTTCCCCTTGTACTGGACCTCCAGCGTCTCCCGGTTGTAGCGCTTGCCCTTGCAGACCTCGCAGGACACGTAGACGTCGGGCAGGAAGTGCATCTCGATCTTGACGATGCCGTCGCCCTCGCAGGCCTCGCAGCGCCCGCCCTTGACGTTGAAGGAGAAGCGCCCCACCTTGTAGCCGCGGAGCTTGGCTTCATGGGTTAGCGCGAACAATTCTCGCAAATAAGTGAACAAGCCGATGTAGGTGGCCGGGTTGGAGCGGGGGGTGCGGCCGATGGGAGTCTGGTCGATGTTGATGACCTTGTCTATATGCTCCAGGCCGTCGATCCGGGCGTGCTTCCCGGGCTGGGTGCGGGAGCGGTTCAAATGCTGGGCCAGCGCCCGGTAGAGGATGTCGTTGACCAGGGTGCTCTTGCCCGAGCCGGAGACGCCGGTGACGCAGATCAGCTTGCCCAGGGGGAAGGGGACGTCGATGTCCTTGAGGTTGTTCTCCCGGGCGCCGCAGACCGCCAGGTGCTTGCCCAGCCCGGCCCGGCGCTTTTTCGGCACCGGGATGCTCCGCTTGCCGGCCAGGTACAGCCCGGTGAGCGACCCGGCGCAGGCCAGCACCTTTTTGGGCGGGCCGGCCACCACCACCTGCCCGCCGTTGGCCCCGGCCCCGGGGCCGAGGTCTATCAGCCAGTCGGCCGCCAGCATGGTGTCCCGGTCGTGCTCCACCACCAGCACGGTGTTGCCCAGGTCCCGCAGCCGCATCAGGGTGTTCAGCAGGCGGACGTTGTCCCGGTGGTGCAGGCCGATGGAGGGCTCGTCCAGCACGTAGAGGACGCCGGTCAACGAGGCGCCGATCTGGGTGGCCAGGTGGATCCTTTGCGCCTCGCCGCCGGCCAGGGACTCCGACGACCGGTCCAACGTCAGATAGTCCAGCCCGACGTCCGACAGGAAGCCCAGGCGGGCGTTGATCTCCTTGAGCACCTGCCGGCCGATGACCCGCTCCTTGTCGGTTAACTTCAGCCCGTTGCCGAAGAACCTCCTGGCCTCCTTGACCGAGAGGCGGGAGAGGTCGCATATCGACCGGTCGTTGACCTTCACCGCCAGCGACTCGGGCTTGAGCCGGGCGCCGCCGCAGGAGGGGCAGGGCTGGACCGACATGTACTTCTCGATCTCGTAGCGGACGTAGTCGGAGTCGGTCTCCCGGTAGCGCCGCATCAGGTTGGGGATGGCGCCCTCGAACTTCCGGGTGAACTGGTAGAAGTTGGAGCTGTCCTCGGACTGGTATCGCACCTGGACCTCGCGGTCGGCGCCGTTGAGGATCACCTGGCGGGCCTTGGGGGGCAGGTCCCTCCAGGGCGCGTCCAGCGAGAAGCCGTAGGACTTGGCCACCGCCTCCAGCTGGGTGCCGATCCAGTGGCCCATGGGGTCGCCCCAGGCCGAGACCGCGCCCTCGTTGACGGTCAGGCCGGGGTTCGGCACCAGGGCCTCGGGGTCGATCTCCATCTTGGTCCCCAGGCCGGAGCAGGCCGGGCAGGCGCCGTAGGGGCTGTTGAAGGAGAACATCCGGGGGGAGAGCTCGCCCAGCGAGATCTGGCATTGGGGGCAGGACAGCTTCTCGGAGTAGAGCACCTCCTCCCGGTCGTCGTAGACCGCCGACACCAGGCCCTCGGAAAGTTTCAAGGCGATCTCCACCGAGTCGGCCACCCTCTTGCGCGACTTGGGGCCGAGGCTCAGGCGGTCCACCACCGCGTCGATGCGGTGCTTCCGGTTCTTGTCCAGGGCCGGGACGGCGTCTATCTCCAGGGCCCTGCCGTCCACCCGCACCCGGACGAAGCCCTGGCGGCGCAGCTTGTCGAACAGCTCCCGGTACTCGCCCTTGCGGCTGCGGACCAGCGGGGCCAGGATCTGGACCCGGGCGCCCTCGGGCCGGGAGACCACGTCGTCGGCAATCTGCTGGACGGTCTGGGAGCTGATGGGACGGCCGCACTTGGGGCAGTGGGGGCGGCCCACCCGGGCGAACAGCAGCCGCAGGTAGTCGTGGATCTCGGTGACGGTGCCCACGGTGGAACGGGGGTTCTTGGAGGCCGAACGCTGCTCGATGGCGATGGCAGGGCTGAGGCCGTCGATGAAGTCGACGTCCGGCTTCTCCATCAGGCCCAGGAACTGGCGGGCGTAGGCCGACAGCGACTCCACGTAGCGGCGCTGGCCCTCGGCGTAGATGGTGTCGAAGGCCAGGGACGACTTGCCCGAGCCGGACAGCCCGGTGACCACCACCAGCCGGTCGCGGGGGATCTCCAGGCTTATGTTCTTGAGGTTGTGCTCCCGGGCGCCCTTGATGATGATGGCTTGGCGAGGCATGGGCTGTATTGAAAAGGAGGATGGGGCCCGGGCGCCGGGCGGTTCCCGCCGGGGGAATAAAACCGGGGCCGGGCGAGTATATGTATCGAGGCAATCCTTAAGTATACCAGCTTTGGACCCGCATGTCAATTATCCGGTTTTGGCCGGTTTTGGCCTGCTTGGGGAACGGGCGGGCCCCCGGTCAATTTGGAGGTTATTTCCTCTTGACAAGCAGGGATAATACTTTTATAATTATCGGATTGATATGAGAAGCGCACCCACAGCCATAGTTGTCCTGGCGGCGGCCTTTTCGATCGGCTGCCAGGACCAGCCCCGGAAGCCGGAGGAGAGCCAGACCCAGGGCCGGATCGTTGTCAAGGGCGCGGACAGCGCGCTGAAGCTGATGCGCCGACAGTCCCAGGCCTTCATGCAGCTCTACCAGAAGGCGGAGATCGTGGTCGACGGCGGGGGCTCCAAGGCCGGGATCGCCGCCCTCAACGACGGCCGGGCGCGCATCGCGGTGATGACCCGGGAGCTGACCTCCCAGGAGGACTCCATCATCCGGGCCAACGGCGGCCGGCCCAAGGGGCACCGGATCGCCCTGGACGGCCTGGCGGTCATCGTCCACCGGTCGAACAAGGTGGAGAGGCTGGACATGGACCAGCTGGCGGGGATCTTCAGCGGGCGGATAACATCCTGGGCGCAGGTGGGGGGCTCGGGCCAGCGGATCGTGCCGGTCTACCCCGGCCCCAACACCGGCGGCTACGAGTATTTCCGCGACCGGGCGCTCAAGGGCGGGGACTTCGCCGCCAAGTCGTACCCCTGCACCACCACCGCCCAGATAGTGGACCTGGTCAAGGAGCATCCCAGCGCGGTGGGCCTGGTGACCATGTCCGCCCTCTACCAGAGCTGGGACATCTGGCCGCCGGCCCGGGAACAGGGGATCAGGGCGGTGGCCCTGGGGTTCGGCCGGGAGCGGGGCTACTTTGTCCCCAACCAGAAGACGGTCAACGAAGGGGAGTACCCCCTGACCCGGCCGGTCTACCTCTATGTCAACGAGACGGTCGAGAAAACCTTCAGCCAGGGCATGTCCAGCCTGGCCCACGGGTTCATCAGTTACGTCTCATCGGCCGACGGCCAGAAGCTGGTGGCCCAGCAGGGCCTGGTGCCGGTGACCATGCCGGTGATCATCAAGCAGTAAACACATAGGAAGGGATGGACAAGATGCCAAGGACTCCGATAAAGACCCTCCTGCCGGCCTTGTTCGCCGCGGCCCTGGTCCTGGGCTGCGCCACCACCTCCGAGGCCAGGAAACCGAAGCCCGAGGAGCTTTACCAGCAGGCGGTCGAGGCCGACCGGGCCGACAACACCGACCAGGCCATCGGCCTCCTGAGGCAGGCGATCACCGCCAAGCCCAAGCTCAAGGAAGCCCACTTCCTGCTGGCCCGCATTTACACCGACCGCGGCATGTACGACGAGGCCATCGGCGGCCTGAAGGTGGCCGCGCAGCTGAAGCACCCCGAGGCTCCCCGGCAGCTGGCCAGGGTCTACCACCGGGCCGGGATGCTGGACGACGCCCAGGTCATGTTCACCGAGCTGCTGCGCAAGAACCCCAACGACCCGGACCTGCGGTACCGCCTGGGCAAGGTACTGCTGGACAAGGGCGACCTCAACGCGGCCGGCGAATCGTTCCGCCAGGTGCTGCAGATGGACCCCAACAACGCCGCGGCCCACAACGGGCTGGCCAGCCTGTATTACCGCCAGCGGATGACCGGCGACGCCATGGCCGAATTCCAGAAGGCCCTGCAGCTGGACCCCAACCTGTCCGACGCCTACCTGGACCTGGGCAACCTTCACTTCGAGACCGGCAAGTACCAGGAGGCCGCCCGCCTCTTCAAGCGCTACACCGAACTGGAGCCCAGGGAGGTGGCCGGCCACTTCCTGCTGGCCAAGGCCTACCAGATGCAGAAGGACACCGCCCTCTTCCGCGAGGGCGTGGCCGCGGCCGAGAGGGCGGTGCGCATCGACCCCAACAACGACGGGGCCTGGTACATGCTGGCCACCTTCTACCGCGACGGCAAGCAGTATCAGAAGTCGGTGGAGGCTTTCCAAAGGGCGCTGAAGCTCTCGCCGGTGGACCCGGACCGCTGGTTCGAGGCGGGGCAGATCTACGTCAAGGCGGCCGCCGCCATGCAGGATGCCAAGGACACGGTCCGGGCCAGGGAGTACCTGGACGAGGCCATTGTCTGCTACGAGAAGCGCTGCGAGATGGACCCGGCCAAGGTGGAGGACACTTACTACGCCATGGGAACCGCCTACTACCTCAGCGCCGACTACGACAAGGCCATCGAATGGTACCAGAAGAGGATCGGCGTCAACCCCAGGAACGCCTTCGGGGTCTACATGAACCTGGGCTACAGCTATTCGCTCAAGGGGCAGAAGCTGAAGCAGGCCGGCGCCGAGGCCAAGGCCCTTTACCTGCAGGCCATCGAAGCCTTCACCGAGGCCAGGAAGCTCTCGCCGGAACGGATCCAGCCGCTGGAGGCCATCGCCCAGCACTACGTCTTCGTGGGCCAGAAGTTCAACGACCGGTCCTTCATCGCCAAGGCCAAAGCCATGATCGCCGAGATCCGCAAGAGGGACCCGGGCAACAAGACGGCCCGGGACCTGGAGCAGGCCATGAAGCCGAAAATCGAGGTCTGGTAAGCTGATCGTCAAAACAAAACCGGCTCCCCCCGGAGCCACATATTCCAAAACAAACAGCTAGGAGGTACTTCGGAGCGATGTTAAAGGAACTTGTCAACGCTGCCCTGCCGGTCAAGATCCTGATCATGGGCGTCCTGCCCGCGGTGCTGGCTCTGGGCCTGGGACTGGGCCTGGCCTTCTCCAAGAAGACCGGGGTGATCACCTTCCTGCTCTACGTGGTCGGCGTGGCGGTGTCCACCGTCATCTTCAAGACCCTGCCCGACTACATCCAGAAGGGCGGACCGGTGGTCATCGTGCTGATCACCCTGCTGATCCTGCTGGTGACCTACGTCATCGAGAGGTCGCTGACCATCGGCCGGGCCCGGGGAACCAAGCCGATACCGGTGTTCATGCAGGAGTTCCGGGAGCATCTGAGGGCCGGGAACGTCACCCTGGCCATCGAGGCCTGCGACCAGCAGAAGGGATCCACCGCCAACGTCCTGCGGGCCGGGCTGGAGAAGTACCTGTCCCTGCAGGGGTCGAACCTGAGCCAGGACAAGAAGACGGCCGAGCTGCAGCGGGCCATCGAGGAGGCCAACATGCTGGAGACCCCGCTGCTGGAGAGAAATCTTATAATGCTGACCACCATCGCCTCCATCGGCACCATGGTGGGCCTCCTGGGGACCACCATCGGCATGATCCGCGCCTTCCAGGCCATGGCCCACGCCGGGGCGCCGGACGCCGGGGAGCTGGCCCGGGGCATCTCCGAGGCCCTGATCAACACCGCCGGAGGCCTGGCCAACGGCATCGGCGGCATCGTGGCCAACAACTACTTCATGAACAAGGTCTCCCAGTTCCAGTTCGGCACCGACGAAGCGGTCTACGAGATGACCCAATTGTTGGTGATAGGAGAAAAATAAGATGGCGGTGAAGATGAAACGTCGGGCCAGGATCATCCTGGATATGACCCCGATGGTTGACATCGCCTTCCTGCTGGTCATCTTCTTCATGTCCACCTACCATTCCCGGCCTCCGGTGACGGTCGACGTCAGCCTTCCCGATTCCCGTTCGCCCCTGAAGGTGCCGGAGTCCAACGTCATGGTCCTCAACGTGCTCAACCCGGAGCAGGCCAAGCAGCTGGCCGACAGCGTCGGGCCGACCAACCTCATCAGGCTGATCAACGACATCCGCGAGGCCAGCGCCCAGCCGGAGCTGTCGGTGGAGATGATCAAGGGCATGTCCAACAGCCTGCTGCCTTACGCCTCGGCCCAGCTGCAGAAGGACATCGCGGCCTCCCCCAACAAGCCGCTTTCCCGGGGGCGGGCCTGCGAGCTGGCCATCCACGAGATCCAGCGGCCGGACAACTTCATCCACCGGATGGCCAAACAGGACATCGCGGCCCTGACCCCGGAGCAGTACGTGGCCCGGATCGACAGCATGGTGATATGGTATTACACG
>DHHE01000118.1:6697-8647 GCA_002403115.1 bacterium UBP2_UBA4780
CCTGGTGACCAACCTGAAAGCGGGCGCCAAACCGGTGTTTGGCGAGGAAGGGAGGTGACGGCATGGGCGCATTAGACGCCGGAGGCGGCCCGGAGGGGGGCAAAAAGAAAGGCGGCCTGCACAAGAGGAAGGGCAAGCCCGGCATCATCCTGGACATGACCCCGATGGTGGACATCGGGTTCCTGCTGGTGATCTTCTTCATGACCACCACCCGGTTCCGCGAACCCCAGGCCATCGAGATCACCCTGCCGCCCGAGACCGCCGAAGGGACCGAGCGCGGTGTTCCCGAGTCCAACGTCATGATGATCAACATCATGCCGGACGGCACCATCCTCCAGAACATGGCGGTGGAGGCGCCCAAGCCGGTCAACGTGGACTCGCTGGACGATCTGCTGCTGACCGCCAAGATGGACAACATCAAGAAGCAGCCGCCGCACATCGACGGCCGGACCGGGGTGTTCTACGAGTCGGGCGAGGAGTTCCTCAAGCGCTTCGACGCCATGCCCCGCGACGTCCCCAAGGCGGTCCGGGACAGCATGGAGAGGGTGAGGGACGAGAAGAAGTGCCGGTTCACGGTGGTGATCCAGGTAAACCGGCTCAGCCAGTACGATTACGTGGTGGCGGTGATGGACGCCATCCAGCAGAACCAGGTGGCCAGGTTCGCCATCGTGGAGCAGAAGCCCGAGGATCAGAAGCTGGTCGAGGAGGCGCTGGCCAAGGGCGTCCCGATCAAGGACCTCCAGGCCAGGACGCAACCCAGAAGAAGGGGAGGCAGATAGCCATGACCCATTCCATAGACCTCTTCCTGCCGGTGGTCGGCTCCCTGCTGGGCGTGCTGCTGGCCACCATGGTGGTGATGATCCAGTCCAAGCAGGCGGCCGAGATCGGCTTCGGGGTGAAGGGCTCCAAGGTCATCATGCCCCTCAACCTGAAGAAGTCCATGCTGATCACCCTGACCGGGGGGCTGGCCCTGGTGCTGGGAGGCATGTCCTATCTGGCGGTGGGCGCCTACATCGAGGCCAGAAAACCCCCGGTGGAGGCCCCGATGGTCAGGATAACCTACAGCCAACTGGGCGCCCCGCCGTCGCTCTCCGGCTCCCAGGTGGAGCAGGTGCAGGTGGCGGGAGCGGCCGCGGCCGCCCCCACCATGGGCAGGCCCACGCCGGTGCCGGACGACCAGGCGGTGGACGAGTCGGCCGCCACCCAGAGGGAGCTGGGGGCCATCTCGGCCGGGGCGGCCACCTCCGGGGAAATGAGCACCGGATCCATGGTGGTGGACGAGGCCATCCCTGACCGAAGCGCCTACGTGGCCATGGAGAAGAGCCCCGAGGTCCTCAGGCACGCCAAGGTTGACTATCCGGACCTCGCCAGGCGGGCCCAGGCCGAGGGTCGGGTCTTCCTCCAGCTGCTGGTGGACGTCGACGGCCGGGTGATGCGGGCCGAGATCGCCAAGAGCTCGGGCAACCCGGTGCTGGACGAGGCGGCCCTGGATGCCGGCAAGACGGTGCTCTTCACCCCGGCCATCGCCCCGGGCGGCAAGGCCGTCAGGGTGTGGGTGATGTACCCGGTGACGTTCAGCCTGAAGAACCTGCAATAAGACAAGACCGCGCCCCGGAAGGCCTTCCCCGGCGGCCACGGCTCAGCCCTGCGATCTTACCAGGGCGCCGCCGGCGCCAGCCGGCCGGGGACCCGCCCGGGGCGCTTACATTCGACACAGCAGAGGAGAAACGATGAGAATAGTCCTGGCGATCGCGGCCGCCGCCGCGCTGGCCGTCGGAACGACGGCCTGCAAGGAGGAGGCGGCCATGCAGAAGGCGGCGACACAGCAACCGGGCTCGGTGCAGGCCCAGCCCGACATGCAGAAGATAATGGAGAAGCCGGTGGTGGTGCTGGACACCGAATTCGGGCAGATCGAGTTGCAGCTTCTGCCCAAGGAGGCGCCCAAGACAG
>DHHE01000135.1 GCA_002403115.1 bacterium UBP2_UBA4780
CGGAACATCAGGTAGTAGGAGACGGCCGAGACCGCGTAGCAAACGGCCGTCAGGTAGTAGGGCACGGCATAGCCGTAGCGCTGCATGATCCATCCCGAGGCCGCGGCCGAGACCGTCCACGACAGGTTCCAGGCGATCATGGTCCAGCTGTTTGCCACCGCCCGCATGTTCTCCGGCACCGTCTCCATGGTGAAGCTGTTGGCGATGGGCGAGGCCATCTGCATCAGGCTGGCCCGCATCCAGAACGAGGCCACCGCCAGCCACAGGGTGTTCTCCGCCCCCAGGGTCACCAGGAAGGGCAGGGACAGCAGTTCCATCAGGGCCACCGTCCGCACCTTGCCCAGCCTGCGGGCCAGTGCCGGACCGGCCAGGACCGCGGCCAGGGTTATGATCTGGGAGACCGAGAAGTAGAGCCCGATCTGGCCGCTCGATGCCCCGAAGCGCTTGGAGAAGTAAAGGTTGAAAAACGGTATCACCAGCCCGGCCCCCAGCCCGATCCACCAGTTGCACCAGGCGAACTTTCCGATCTGCCGGAAACCATCGCGGCTGCGCGCCGGCTGGTCGCCGGTCTTCCGGGCCGCGGCGACGGGACGCTCCTCGATCCTGAGCAGCGGCAGCAGCGCCAGGAAGGAGATCAGGGCCCCGGCCAGCAGCGTCAGGCGGTAGCGCAGGAACATCGGCGACTGGGGCAGCAGCAGGCCGAACAGCCATGGCAGCTTGCCGGCGACGACGTTCCCCAGGATGCCGGCCGCCAGCATCACCGCGAAGGACATGGAGAACAGATGCGTCCTCTGGTGGGGACGGCTGTTCTCCATCATGAACGGCGCGACCGATATGGTGTAGATGGTCCCCGCGACCCCGCCCAAAAAGCCCAAAGCCGACAGGGCCGCCCGGTCCACGGTCAAAGCCCTCAAAAGGATGACGATGCTGCCGGCGGCCACCCCCCAGAGCATGGCCGGCCTCCGGCCGAAGCGGTCCGAGGCCATGCCGGCCGGGACCGCGGCCAGCACCAGGGCCAGGCCCGAAAACGACAGGATGGTCCCGATGAACCCCTCCTGGAAGCCGGCCTCGGCCAGGTAGAGGTTGAAGATGACGGCCGAGAAGGCGAAGCTGAGGCCGATCAGGAAGTTCGCCGCCAGGTACAGCCTGGCGTTCCGGGAGAACGACCGGGTCGAGGCGAAGTAGCCCGTCAGCAGGCCGAAAAGCCCCTTCACGCCGCCCCGGCCTCCCTGGCCATCCGTGATACCAGGGCCGCCTCCAGCCCCTTCCGGCCCTCGCCGGTCAGCGCCGAGACCAAGCAGGCCCCCGGATCGCGGTGCGCCAGCTCGCCCAGGACGCGGTCCTCGGCCAGGTCGGTCTTGTTGTAGACGGTGAGCTCCTCCGAACGGGCGCCGATCTCCTGCAGCACTTGGCGCACTGCCTGCATCTGCCGGTCCCGGGCCGGATGGGCGCAATCGACTACGTGCAGCACCAGGTCGGCCTCGACCGCCTCCTCCAGGGTGGAGCGGAACGAGGCCACCAGCTGGTGGGGCAGGCGGCGGATGAAGCCGACGGTGTCGGTCAGCAGGAAGCGCTGGCCCGAAGGCAGGACCACCAGCCTGGTGGCCGGATCCAGGGTGGCGAACAGGCGGTCGGCCACCTTCAGGCCTGATTTCGACATGAGATTCATCAGGCTGGACTTGCCGGCGTTGGTGTACCCCACCACGGCCGCGCGGAACATGGCGGAGCGGGACTTGCGCTGGGTGCGGCGCCGGACCTCGACCTTCTTCAGCTCCTGCTTGAGCCTGGCGATCCGGCTCCTTATTTTCCGCCGGTCCAGCTCCAGCTGCTTCTCCCCCGGCCCCCTGGTCCCGATCCCGGCCCCGGGGTCGGTCATCTCCAGCCCGGCCCCCACCAGGCGGGAGAAACGGTACTGCAGCTGGGCCAGCTCCACCTGGATCCTGGCCTCGGCCGACCGGGCGTGCATGGCGAAGATGTCCATGATCAGCTCGGCCCGGTCCAGCACCCGGCATCCCAGGACCTTCTCGAGGTTCTGGGCCTGGCCGGGCGACAGGTTATGGTCGAAGATCACCAGGCCGGCCCCGGCCCGTGAGATGCCCTCGGCCAGCTCCTGGGCCTTGCCCTTGCCGATGAAGAGGGTCGGGTCGGGCTTGGGCCGCCTCTGCAGGACCACGTCCAGCACCCGGGCCCCGGCCGTCTCCGCCAGCCGGGCCAGTTCCTCCAGCGACTCCTCCTCGGCCATCAACTCCCTGGCGTCGCGGCAGAGCCCGACCAGTATGGCTTTGTTGTTGGTCACTGTTATCCTTCCCTGACATTCGATTCCGGTTCTTCAAGGAACTTCCCGCACTTCTCGGCCAGTTCCCGGTTGCCGGTTTTCCCGGCCATCTTCATGGCCTCCCTGGCCGCGACGCCGGCCCCGGAGAAATCCCCCGTTCCCCGCCGGGCCTGGGCCAGCGCCCAAAGCACGCTCGCCAGCAGGGGGGGCACATTCATCCCCCTGGCCAGATCGGCCGCTTCCTCCAGATGGCCGAGGGCCTCCTGGTGCCTCCCCTGCTCGTTCAAAGCCGGCCCCAGGGCCTCCAGCGCCTGCAGCAGGCCCTTGCGGTCGCCCATCTCCCGGCAGATCTGCATCTGCCTGAGAAAGCAATCCAGGGCCTGGCCGGCCTCCCCGATATCCCCGTATACCAGCCCCACGTTGCCGATGCCGTAGGCCTTGCCCAGCTTGTCGCCCAGTTGGCTTGAGATCTCTATCTGCCGCCGCATGTAATCCAACGCCGTTGTATGATCGCCCTCCATCGAGGCGGCGATGCCCAGGCTCCCCAGAGCCATTCCCTCGCCCAGCCGGTCTCCCAGCGCCCTGGACATCTCAAGTTTTTTTTGGAAGTGCCCCCTGGCCTCGGCCAGCATCCCCTGTTGGATGAAAAGGTTCCCGATGTTGAGATGGATGTTCGCTATGCTGGGCTGATGGCCCATCCTTTCGACCAACTCCAGCGCCCTGAAATAAAACTCTCCGGCGGACTGAAACCGGCCCTGGAAGACATGCAGCATGCCCAGGCATTCCAGCGCGGCAGCCTGCCCATCCTCCCTCCCCAGATCGCTGAACTCCGCCAGCGCTTGGCGGTAATGCTCCAATGCCCCGTCGAATGCGCCGCGCCGGTGGAGAATTGTGCCCATCTTGTTCCGGCACTCGGCCGTCAGCCTCTTGTCCCCAGAAGCCTCGGCCATCTCCAGGTTCCCCCTGAAGACATTCTCGACCTCGTCCCAACGCCCCACCAGGAGCAGCACCTCGGCCCGGCTGGTATGCAGGCTCATCGGGTAGTAGCTGCGGCCGTCGCCCGGACGATCGACCACTACCCAGTGCATCCTGGCCTTATTGGAATATAATCCCGTCATGCGAAAGATAACTATACCAAAGACAGAACGTAAAAACAAGAGAGCGCGGCGGCGGAAGCAAGCATTCCGCAAAAAGGGATCTCCGCAGGCTCTTTCCCCTTGTCGTTTAAATGATTAGACGGACAAGACCGTTCGAGTTTCGAGGGGCCGGCCTCGTTCCGTTCCCCTGAAACATTTTCCGGCGCACCCCGTAGTTCTTTTCGGACTTCAACAATTTTGGAGATAATCCCATGGACGGTAAAAAAGTCGGCGGACTCCTTATCGCGCTGAAGAACGTCTTCGGCGTGGTCGCCAGGCCCGGGACCTACGGCAACCTGCTTTACCTGCTGCTCTCCTTCCCCCTGGGGCTGGCCTACTTCGTTTTACTGACGACCGGGATCTCGTTGGGCATCGGGCTTTATCTGATCGTGGTGGGACTTCCCCTGTTGGTCATGGTGCTGATGCTCTGGCGGCAGATGGTCAAGCTGGAGCGGCTCCAGGCCAAGTGGCTGCTGGGACAGGAAACCAGGCCGGAGCCCATCCTCCGCTGGGCCGGGGCCAAGAGGGCCTGGCCTTGGTTCCGCGCCAGGCTCTCCAGCAGCCTCACCTGGAGGGGGCTGGGTTTCCTGTTCCTCAAGCTCCCCCTGGGGCTGGTGGCCTTCGTCCTGCTGGTGGTGATGCTCACTGTATCGGCCGCCCTGGTGGCATTGCCCTTCCTTCACCAGCATGGCCTGGTCCAGGTCGACGATCTCTCGCTTGTCATGATAGAGGGCCCCTGGCAGTCGGCCGGGATAGTGCTTTCCGGCCTGCTGCTGCTGGTGCTCAGCTTCCACCTTTTCAACGGATACGCCCGGGTGTTCCGCTGGCTTTCCGGCAAGCTCATCTGCGCCTGATGCGCCCGATGAAAAGAGCCCCGGCGGTCTTTACCGCCGGGGCTCTTTTGTTTGATGAATCCTCTATATCTCGGCCCTGACCACGAACCTGGCCCCTTCCACTTTCTTCTCCGCGGTCTCCCCGCCCTCCGCCCCCACCGTACCCAGCAGGTCGCCCCAGACCGCCTTCAGGGCGGCCAGGTCGCCGGCGCCGCCCGCGATCGATAGGCTCTTGAGCGGCGTCTTGACGCTGACCTTGGCCTCTGACTTGGCCTTGCGGACCGCGGCCAGCACCTCCATGGCCGCCCCGAAGGCGTCGTCCTTTTCGGGCTTGGCAATCCCGGCAAAGTCCTTCTCGGACGGCCAATCCGAGGTGTGCACCGAACGCTGCTTCCCCTCCCCGGCGAACAGCCAGCCCCAAGCCTCCTCGGTGAAGAAGGGAACGAACGGGGCGAACAGCCGCAGCAGCACCGACAGGGCCAGACTTAAAGAGGCCAACGCCGACAGCCTGCCGGGCGTCATCTCCCCGTGGTAGGCCCGGACCTTGACCAGCTCCAGGTAGTTGTCGCAGAACTTCTCCCAGAAGAAGGATTCGATCTCCTGCAGGGCGTCGGCGTAACCGAAGTCCGCGAAGAATTTCCCCGCCCTTTCCACCGTCTTGGAGAGATGCTCCAGGAAGCTTCTATCGAGTTCCTCGGTGATCTTCTCCGGAGCCGGCGGCCCAGCCTCGACCGACAGGATATGCCCGGCGGCGAACTTGGAGGCGTTGTACAGCTTGGTCACCAGCCGCTTGCCGTTCTGGAACATGGCCTCGTCGTAGGCGGTGTCCACCCCCAGCCGGGCCTTGGCCGCCCAGTAGCGCACCCCGTCCGAGGAGTACTTCTGCAGCAGGTGCTCCGGGGTGACCACGTTGCCGTGGCTCTTGGACATCTTCTTGCGGTCCGGGTCCAGTATCCAGCCGTTGATCAGGACGTGGCGCCAGGGGATGGAGCCGTCGTGTAGCATGGCCTTGACGATGGTGTAGAAGGCCCAGGTGCGGATGATCTCCGGCCCCTGCGGCCGGATGTCCATGGGGAACACTTTGGAGTGCCGGCCGTCGGCGTCGGCCCAGTGGCTGGCGATCTGCGGGGTCAGGGAGCTGGTGGCCCAGGTGTCCATGACGTCCGGGTCGCCGCAGAAGCCGCCCGGCTTGTCCCTCACCGACTCGTCGAAGCCCGGGGCCGGGCGCGACTGGGGGTCGATGGGCAG
>DHHE01000044.1 GCA_002403115.1 bacterium UBP2_UBA4780
GCCGGGGTGCACAGCATGATCTCGAAGGCGGCCACCAGCTTCTTATGCTTGATCGAGGGCAGCAGGGCCTGGGAGACGACGGCCTGGAGCACGGTGCCCAGCTGGACCCGGGCCTGGGCCTGGCTTTCGGGCGGGTAGGTGTTGATGATGCGGTCCACCGTCTGGGCGGCATCGGTGGTGTGGAGGGTGGCCAGCACCAGGTGGCCGGTCTCGGCGGCGGCGATGGCCAGGGACATGGTCTCGTAATCCCGCAGCTCGCCCACCAGGATGACGTCCGGGTTCTGGCGCATGATGTGGCGCAGGGCCAGGGCGAAGGAGTTGGTGTCAGAGCCCACCTCCCGCTGCTCGATTATCGACAGGCTGTCCTGGTGGAGGAACTCCACCGGGTCCTCCAGTATGATGATGTGGGACTTCCGCTTCTGGTTGATGTGGTGGACCATGGCCGCCAGGGTGGTTGACTTGCCCGAACCGGTGGGTCCGGTTATCAGCATCAGGCCGCGGGGCAGCAGGGCCAGTTCCTTGAGGATGGGGGGCAGGCCCCATTCATCGATCGATTTTATCTTGAGGGGTATGACCCGCATCACCGCGCCCATGTATCCCCGCTGGTGGAAGACATTGATGCGGAACCGGGCTACCCCGGGAAGGCCGAAGGCCAGGTCCAGCTCCCGCTCCCGGTCCAATCGTTGCCGCTGGGTCTCCGAAAGGATGCTGTGCATCAGGGTGACGGTGTCGTCCTCCTTGAGCACCGGGAATTCGCTGCGCACCAGCCGCCCGCCTATCCGGTAAATGGGCGGCTCGCCCACCCGCAGGTGCAGGTCGGAGGCCTCGCGGAGCACCAGTTCCTCCAGGAGCTGGTCCATCTGGGGAAGCTGGGACGGCGATGTCGGCTGAGGGTCGGGCATCTCTATAGCTTTATAATCCAGGTTCTCAAATTCCAACAGCCATAAACGGCGGGATTTTCCAGCGACTCAGCGGCGGGATCATTGGATTTTGGAGGTTGGTATTCCGCATTTGGCGCTTTGGTGCCGGCGGAGGGAATCTCCGCCTGCAGCCGAGCAAGAAGCGAAGCGGCAGCGCCTGCCCGCCGTAGGAGGGGATGCGCCGTCGCCTGGGGTCAAGAATGACTGCCGGCGCAGAACCCCCGTATTGAAAAACCAAAAAACGAAATCATGGTGCCGGCGGAGGGAATCGAACCCCCATGGCATTGCTGCCGGAGGATTTTGAGTCCTCTGCGTCTACCAGTTTCACCACGCCGGCATGGCGCCGATAATAGGATAGCAAAAGAAGCCCGTTTTGTCAACCGTTATTTCCGTCTTAAGCGCTTTCGGGTCCGGGGCAGGCATTATGGATCGTCGTTCCGGACAGGCTAATTTCCCCTTGACTTTGCCCGGGCCTTGACATAAACTTGAAGCCATGAGCCCGCCCAACCTGCTGTCACTGTCCCGCATCGCCATGATGCCGTTCATCCTGCTGGCCCTGCGGCATGGCTGGGACGGTGTCCTGCTGGCCCTGATGCTTCTGGCTGTGGCCACTGACTTCCTGGACGGGCTGCTGGCCAGAAGGCTCGGCCAGGTCTCCGACCTGGGCAAGATCCTGGACCCGGCGGCCGACAAGGTCTGCATCGGCAGCATGGTGATAGCCCTGTGGCTGTGGCGGGGCTTCCCCTGGTGGGCGGCGGCACTGATCCTTTTCCGGGACCTGATGATCATAATAGGAGGACTGGCGCTGATCGGCCGGACCAAAGAGGTCCCGGCGTCCAACCTTCCGGGGAAATGGGCGGCCGCCGCCATGGCCGGGGCCATCGTCTGTTACGCCATGGGCTGGCAGCCTTGGGGGAGAGTTGTCCTTCTGGCCAGCCTTTTCCTGGCGGCCCTCTCCGGGGCGGTCTATCTTGGCAGGTTTATAAAACAACACGGAGCACGAAGATGACCTCCCCAGTTTACTTTGCCGACCTGGCCAGCCGGGGCAAGCGACACCTCCACCACAAGATCGCCGACATGCTGGGAAAGCTGCCCCTGTCCAATGCGGTCGCCAAGGGCGACCTGGTCGCGGTCAAGCTGCACTTCGGCGAGCGGGGCAACAAGGCCTTCGTGCCCCACCACCTGGTGAGGCCGGTGGTGGACGCGGTCGGGGAGCTGGGGGCCAAGCCGTTCCTGTGCGACGCCAACACCCTCTACGTAGGCTCCCGGTCGGACTCGGTGTCACACCTGGAGACCGCCCACCGTCACGGCTTCTCCTACGGATCCATGGGCTGTCCGGTGATCATCGCGGACGGGCTGCGGGGCGGGGCCTACGTCGAGGTCGAAGTAAACGGCAAGCATCTCAAGAAGGTGAAACTAGCCCACGATCTGGCCAAGGCCGACGCCATCGTCTGCGTCACCCACTTCAAGGGGCATGAGCTGGCGGGTTTTGGCGGGTCCATCAAGAACCTGGGAATGGGGGGCGGAGCGCGCGGCGCCAAGCTGGCCATGCACTCGGACGTCGCCCCCCAGATCAAGGCGGGAAAGTGCACCGCCTGCGGCCGCTGCGCCGCCAACTGCCCGGCCGACGCCATCAGGATCGGCAAGCATGCCGTCATCGATCCCGAGAGATGCATCGGCTGCGGGTCGTGCATCGTGGTCTGCCCGGAACGCGCGGTGGCCAACGGTTGGGATTCGGGACCGGCGGCCATGCAGGAGAAGATGGTGGAGCACCTGGCCGGTTTCGCCAGGCTGCATCCCGGACGGATAGTCTACGTCAACTACATCATCAACGTCACCCCGGCCTGTGACTGCTACGGCACCACCGATCCCTACATTGTTCCCGACATCGGCATCTGCGCCTCGCTGGACCCGGTGGCGGTGGACGCGGCCTCCAACGACCTGGTGATGAAGGCCCAGGGCCTGAAGGGCACGGGCCTGAAGAAGGCCCTCAAGCCCGGGACCGACAAGTTCCGGGACATCTACCCGGACGTCGACTGGTCGGTGCAGCTGCGCTACGCCGAGGAGATGGGG
>DHHE01000134.1 GCA_002403115.1 bacterium UBP2_UBA4780
GTCATCCTGTCCCTGGTGCTGGCGTTCGGGTTGCACGCCATGCCGGCCCTGGGCAAAAGCAAGCCCAAGCTGGTGCTGGCCACCACCACCAGCACCATGGACTCCGGTCTTCTTGACTTCCTGCTGCCCATCTTCGAGAAGGAGAATGGCTGCAAGGTCCAGATCATTGCGGTCGGCACCGGGGCGGCCATCCGCTACGGCCGGGACGGCAACGCGGACATCGTCATGGTCCACGACCCGGCGGCCGAAATGCAGGCGGTCAAGGAAGGTTTTTTCGTGGAACGAAAATACCTGATGTACAATGATTTTGTGATCGTGGGCCCGCCCGGGGACCCGGCGGGGATCAAGGGCCTGGCCTCGGCCGCAGAGGCCCTGAGGAAGATCCAAACCGCCCAGGCGGCCTTCGTCTCACGGTCCGACCAGTCGGGCACCCACAAGAAGGAGCAGCGCCTGTGGGAGGCCGCCGGGCTGTCGCCCAAGGGCCCCTGGTACCTGGAGGCGGGTGCCGGGATGGAGATGGTGCTGCGCATCGCCAACGAGAAGCGGGCCTACTGCCTGACCGACCGGGGCACCTACCTGGCGCATCAGAAGGAGTACGAACTTCCCATCCTGTTCGAGGGGGACAAGGAGCTGTTCAATCCCTACCATGTGATGCTGGTGGTCCCGGCCAAGCATCCCTACGTCAATTACAGGCTGGCCGGGAAACTATCGGATTTCCTGGTCTCGCCGCGGGTGCAGAAGCTTATAGCAGGGTTCGGGGTCGACAAGTTCGGGCAGCCGCTCTTCTACCCGGCGGCCGGGAGTGAATAGATGAAAAGAATTGCATTTATATCGCTGTTTTTTGCAATCCTTTGCCTACGGGCCCTGGCCGGGGGAATCTTGACGGTTGCCTCTACCATGAGCCCCTACGACACCGGCCTCTACGACGAGCTGCTGCCCAAGTTCGAGCAGCAGTACGGATGCCGGATATACCTATATTCCGTGCCCACCGGCAAGGCCCTGGGCCTGTTGCAGGCCGGGAATGCCGATGTGGCCGTGGTCCACGACCGCCAGGCCGAGGACGCGGTGCTCAAGGCCGGGTACGCCTCGTCCGCCCGCGACGTGATGTACAACGACTTCGTGCTGGTGGGCCCGTTGGACAACCCGGCCGGCGTCGACAGCTCCCTGCCGGACGCCAAGGCGGCCCTGTCCCGCATCCAGACCGCGAGGACCAGGTTCTATTCCCGGGCAGACATGTCGGGTACCCACCAGAAGGAAGTGGCCCTGTGGCGGGAGGCCGGGATCGAGCCCGTCGACTCCGAGTGGTACTATCAGACCGGCCTGGGGACGGTCAAGGTGCTGGCCAAAGCCAACCAGGATGGGGCCTACACCCTGGCCGACCGGGCCACCTGGCTGACTTACGGCAATGATTACCCGAACCTCACGATCCTCTGCCAGCGCGACCCGCTGATGCTGAACTACATCCGCGTCCTGGTCGGGGCCCCGGCCAAGTACCCGCACCTGAAATACGGGCTGGCCGCCAAATTCGTGGAGTTCATAACCTCCCCCGAGGTCCAGGAGATGATCCGAAACTCCGGGGTCGACAAGTACGGGGAGCCGTTGTATATCCCAAACGCTGAGAAATAATACTAAACCGCAAGGAGGGAGCACATGAAGAGGATCGCGCTCGCAGCAACAATCACGGCCGTTTGCGCCGTTGCTGCATTGGCCTTCGAGGTCAAGAAGGACGACAGGCAGGATTTCCCCAAGGTCAGGGTCACCGGCTGGGTGCAGGCCGTCTACGAGAACACCGTCTACCACGAGAAGGGAAAGGTGACCGCCTCCGGCTTCTCGGTCAAGGACGCGGCCCTGATGGTCCAGGGGGACGCCTGGGACAGGACCGGCTTCCGCATCTACCTGCAGGGGAACCGGCGAAACAAGGTCGACTCGGCCAACATTTTCCACAGATCGTACGCATCCTACTCGGCCCGGTTGTTGGACGCCTACGTCGACTGGAAGCCCTCGCCGCTCTACTCCTTCAGGTTAGGGCAGTACAAGAAGCAGTTCGGCCTGGAGCAGGGGACATCGCCGGTGGACCTGGACTTCATCTACGAGTCGCAGATCACCCGAAGCTTCCTGGACAACAACCGGGACCAGGGGCTGATGGCCTATGGAAAGTGGCGCGACCTGAACTACTGGCTGTCCCTGCACAACGGCGCCTCCTACAACCTCAAGGACAAGAACTGGGCCAAGGACGTCACAGCCCGGGCGGTCTATTCCCTGCCATGGCCCGGTCTCAAGGCGGGCGGCTCGGCCGAGTACGGCACGGCCGACGGCTCCACCCGCGGCCTTTACCGCCGCCGGGCCGGCCTGGAGGCGAACTGGGAATGGCGGAAGCTGTTCGTGCGGGGCGAGTTCATGATCGGACGCGACGACAAGACGGTATCCGACTCCCTGTCGCGGACCACCAGCCGGACGGTGACCGACACCATGGTGAGCTGGAGCTACGACAGCGTGGGCGGGGCCTGGGTGCCCACGGTGACCTTCAGCAACCGGACGGTCACCTCCAGGACCTGGACCAAGAAAACGCTGGTGGACCAGGCGCTGGCCCGCGGCGGCTACCTGACGGTGGGCTACGTGGTCATTCCGAACCTGCGGCTGGCGGTCCGGGGGGACCTGTACCGCAACGATTACGCATGGAAGCTGGCGTTGGCGGGGACCGATACCAGCTGGACGAAAAGGGAAGCCAGAACTCTGATTTGGAACCTGGGGGCGGATTACTTCCTGAACAAGGTCACCAAGGTGACGGTGAACTACGACATCAAGCAGGAGGACATGGCCCTGCCCCTGGTGAGGAACAACGTGCTGACGGCCATGGTCCAGGCCAAGTTCTGAGCGACCGAGCGCCGGAAGGGGCCCGGCCGCAGGGCCGGGCCCTCTACGATTGTTTTTCCGCCTCGATTCTGATATCATAATCCCATGTTCAGCCTTGGACAAAGCCTCTCCCAGGCCTTCGGAATGCTGGCCAGGTTCGACCCCGAGATCTGGCAGATAGTCCTGCTGTCCCTGAGGGTCTCCCTGTCCTCCTCACTGATCGCCGCCTGCCTGGCGGTGCCGCTATCCCTGGCCATAACCCAGAACCAGTTCCCCGGCAAGCGGGCCGTCATCGGGGCGGTCAACAGCTTCATCGCCGTGCCGGCGGTGGTCATCGGACTGGTCTGTTACCTGCTGCTGTCGCGCTCCGGGCCGCTGGGGTTCTGGAGGCTCCTGTACACGCCCTGGGCCATGGTCATCGCCCAAACCCTGCTGGTCATCCCCCTGATGACCGGCCTTTCCGTGGCCGCGCTCCAGGGCCTGGAACCCCGGGTCAAGGAGACCATGATCACATTGGGAGCGGGGCGGAGACAGCTGGTCGCAGGTATCGTGCGCGAGGTGAGGTTCCCGCTGACGGCGGCCTTCATCACCGGGTTCGCCCGGGTCATCGGCGAGACCGGGATGACCATGATGGTCGGCGGCAACATCAAGGGGGACACCCGGGTGATGACAACGGCCATAGCCCTGGAGACCATCAAGGGCAACTTCGAGCTGGGCATCGCCCTGGGGGCGATACTTCTCTTCGTGGCCGTCGGGGTGAACGTGGTCCTGCAGCTGG
>DHHE01000219.1:0-15896 GCA_002403115.1 bacterium UBP2_UBA4780
CCCGTTCCGTCCCGGCCTGGCATGGCCCGCCGTTGCGGACGGCGGGCAGGAGCACCGAGAGCCCCTGCCGCAGCAGCCCGAAATCGACCGTGGTGTCGCGGCAGGGCCCGTGGGGGCGCTGGTTCAGCACCCCGTACACCGGGATGGGGTAAGCGTCCTGGATGCCGGAAACCAGGTCGCGCTCGCAGGCCACCGCCAGGATGGCGGCGGGCCGGACCTCGCCTATCAGCCTCCGGGCCAGGGTGCCGCCGGTGGCCACCACCATGGTGACCGCGTTCTCCCTGGATATCCTCGACAGCTCGGCCAGGGGGCAGCGGCCGCAGCCGATGCAGTTGGCCACGTCCGCGGTCACCTTGTGACGGCAGTCCGACTGCTGGAGGCAATGGGGCAGAAGCAGCATCACCGGGCCGGGCCTGAGCCTGCCCTTGGCCGCCCGCACCAGGGCGTTGTTCACCGCCACGAATGACTCGCCGATCCTCTCCCGGCCTATGCCCAGCAGATAGCCCAGGAAAAGGTTGATGGGGTACAGCACCCGCACCGTCACCTGTTTCCGGCCGTGGGGGAAGAGCAGGTCGACCTCGGCCAGGGCCGAGATGACGATCAGGGTCAGCCCGCCGCCGACCACCAGCATGAACAGGAAGGCCAGCCCGAAAGCCGCCCCCGCCGCCCAGTTTCCCAGCAGGAAGAGCCTGGGCTGCACCAGCCAAAGCAGGACGGCCACCGCCGTCGAGAGAAGCAGCAGGCTGATGATGGAAAGCCCGATGAACAGGGCCCGGGGATCGCTGCCCCTCGGCCGGCCCATCGGCCCCTTTTTCATCATTCGCCGGCCCTTTCGAGCGATTCCCCCGCCCCGGGCCGGTAGCCCCTGGCGAACTCGCTTCCGGACATCAGCCGCTTCCCTTCCGGTTTGACTTTGGCGAGCGCCAGGGCCCCGTCGCCCGTTCCCACTACCGGCCCCAGCTCCTTGTCGACCAGAATGATCCGTCCTGCTCTGTCATTTTGCATTCTTGTCCCGAGCACCGCCGGGGGATTGCATTTTTCATTGGCGACTTCTTCCGCCCCGGCTATCCCCAACCGCTTTCCCCTGAAATGGGCGTATGCCCCCGGTTTCGGGGTCAGGCCGCGGATCAGGTTCACGATCTCCCTTCCGGTCCGGCTCCAGTCCACCCGGCAGTCGTCCGGGCCCAGCTTCGGCGCCATGGTGGCCAGGGCCTCGTCCTGGCTTACCGCCGCGGCGTTCCCCGCGGCCACCGAATCCAGGCACCCGGCCATCAGCCCCGCCCCCAGCCCGGCCAGCCTGGCCTCCAGGGACCCGGCGTCGTCTTCAGGCAGGATCTTCGCTTCCTGCTGGAGCAGGATCTCCCCGGCGTCCATCCGGTGGTTCATCCGGATGACGGTAACCCCGGTCCTGATCTCGCCCCTGATCAGCGCCCAGTTGATGGGCGCCGCCCCGCGGTACCTGGGAAGCAGCGACGGATGGAGGTTCAGGCAGCCGTGGCCGGGGGCGGAAAGAAAAGACGGCGGCAGCTTGAGCCCGTAGGCCACCACCACCGCCAACTCGGGAACCAGGTCTCTTATGCGGGCCGCTTCCGCGTCGGGCTTGAGGGATGCCGGCTGCAGCACATTCAATCCCAGCCTGCGCGCCGCCTTTTTGACGGCGGATTCGTCCAGCCTGAGCCCCCGCCCCGACGGCCGGTCCGGCTGGGTGTAGACCGAGATGATCTCATGCCCGGCCCCCGCCAGGGCCTCGAGCGCCGGCACGGCGAAATCGGCCGTGCCCATGAAGACCAGTTTCATCAGGCGTTGTCCCGCGGTTCATGCCTACGCATCCCCGGGTCCCCCTGTCCCGATGAGGCATTCGGTTTTGGGCCGGCGGCCCCGGCCTAGGATCAGCCAGAGAACCCCGCCGGACAGGGAGACCGCCACCGCCACCAGGTGATAAATGAACCCCAGCGTCAGGGCCTCCGTCCCGGACATCCCGGCCCGTCCGAAGAAGACTATGAACGCTCCCTCCATCAGGCCCCAGCCGTTGATGGAAACCGGCAGCATGCTGACCGCCGCTATCACCGGCATGTAGAGGAAAAAGGGTGTTATCGAGATGTCCGACCCCAGGGCCCGGGATATGACGAAGACGGTCAAAACCACCCCCAGCTGCACCAGCAGGGAAAGCGCCAGGGCCAGGGCCACCTCCCTCCGTTGGCTGCGGTAGACGTAGAGCGAATGGTAGAATTCCACCAGCTTTTGCTCCAGCCGGTTCACCAGGGGCAGCCTGAGGAGGACGCGGAAACGCCTCATGATCCCCTTGTTTAGGAAGACGGCCAGCAGCGCCAGTGTCAGCCCGACGCCGAGCGCCATGTACCGCAAGAGGGCCGCCTCCTGCCCTGTCCTGGCCACCAGTATCAGCCCGATGACGCCGGTGACAATCACCCCGAACAGCCCGATGAAGCGGTCCACCAGGACCGAGGCCAGGGCCTCGGACCTGGTGCCGCAATCGTCGGAGACCAAATAGGCCCGCATCAGGTCCCCCCCCACCGTGGTCGGCAGGAAGTTGCCGAAGAACAGGCCGTTCAGGAAGTAGCGCAGCAGCCGGGGATAGCCGACGGCCACGCCCCGTCCCGCCAGCAGCACCTGCCAACGCCAGGCGCATATCCCGTTGACCACGAAGTAGGCCGCCTGGGCCAGCAGCAGGAAACCCGGGTCAATGGTGCGCATTGACTCCAGCAGCTGGGTCCGGTCCACGTTCATCAGGATCCAGGCTATCAGCCCCAGGCTGATGGCGATCCTCAGCAGAAGGACCAGGGTCTTCTTTACTTTTGCTTTTATGGCCCGACCTTTCCTTTGGCAACCGTCTCTTGCTTGGCTCTTCAATTCAGCTCGGCGGCCGTCCTCTTGCCGCCCAGAAAATAGGCCAGGGCGGCGCTGCGGCGGCACATTTTCCGCATCACCCCCCGGTCGCCGACCCGGCGCCTCCCCTGGACCGCCCGGCGCTTGTATGCGATCGTTACATAGTGTTCCAGCACCCAGCAGCCGGCGGCCACGATGGCCCGGGCCCACCGCCAGTCGCCAGAGGCCAGGGCCTTGGCCAGGGACAGCGCCTCCAGGGCCAGCCTGGCCGGCCAGATCCACAGCAGGCTTGCCGGCGAATAGTTCTTCAGCAGCATCAGCAGGCTGTTGCGGTGGTTGAGGTACATCTTGCGGAAATCGCCGGCCGGCAGGGAGCCTCCGGACAGGTGGTAGACGACCGAGCCGGGCACCGAGACCACCCTGAAACCGCAAAGATGCAGCCGCCAGCAGAGGTCTATCTCCTCCATGTGCATGAAGAAGTCCTCGTCCAGCAGGCCGGCGGCCTCCAGTGCCGAGCGCCGGTAGATGGAGGCCGAGCCCGAGGCCCAGAAGATGTCGGGGGGGCTGGCATCGTACTGGCCGCGGTCCTTCTCCAGGCTCTGGAAAAGCCGGCCCCGGCAGTAGGGGTAGCCGAAGATGTCCAGCAGGCCCCCGGCCCCGCCCGAGTAGTCGAAGGTGCCCTTCTCCCTGAGCCAGAGGATCTTGGGCTGGGCGGCGGCGATCGAGGGATCGGCATCCATGGTCCCAACCAAACATCCCAACCACCCCGGCTCCGCCTCGGTGTCGTTGTTGAGGAGGACGACGTACTCCTCCGAGGTGGACGTGATGCCCAGGTTGCAGCCCCCGGCGAAACCAAGGTTTCTGCCGGCGGCGATCACCTCTATCTCCGGATACTTGTCCTTGGCCCGGGCCGGACTGCCGTCGGTCGAGCCGTTGTCCACCAGGTAGACGGCATAGTCCCGGTCACCCGATGACCCCAGGGTCAGCAGACAGCGTTCCAGCAGCTCCCATCCGTTGCGGTGGGGGATGATGACCGCCACACGCTTCATTCTATATTCTTATAGTTATGTTGCTGTGCCATCTATAGTCCGCTGGCCAGCCTCTCCGCCAGGCGCCGCGGCAGCCCGGCCTTGAGTATCTTGCCCTGGGCCGAAGCCACGTCGTACTCCACCCGGTGGACGACCACCTCGCGCCGCTGGTCGTCGTAGACCGCGTAACAGGCCCGGGGATCCCCGTCGCGCGGCTGTCCCACGCTGCCCACGTTGACTATGTAGCGGCGGTCGGGCTCCATCAGCAAATACTCCCGGCTGACCACCGAGCACCTGCCGCCGGAATGGCACTGCCAGGCGATCGGCTGGTGGGAGTGCCCCACGAAGCACAGGGGCTGGGCCATCCGCTCGAACTGGAACTCGGCCTCGTCGATGGAAAGGATGTAGCGCCACTCCTGGGGATGGTCCGGGGTGGAATGGACGGCGGTGAAGCCTTCCGCCCCCCCCTGTCCCAGGGTCAGCGGAAGCTGGGCCAGAAAGATCCTCTCCGGCTCCGTCAGTTCCCCGGCCGTCCACTCGGCGGCCGTCCGGGCGCTGCGGTTGAAGAAGTTCAGATCGACCTTGCCCACCGCCCCCCAGTCGTGGTTTCCGGCCACGATCAGCTCGGTTCGCTTTCTGACTTCGGCCAGGCAGGCGCCCGGCTCGGCGCCGTAGCCCACCACGTCCCCCAGGCAGACGACCCTTTCGGCCCCCCGCCGTCCGATGTCATCCAGCACCGCGTCCAGGGCTTCCCGGTTCGAGTGTATGTCGGAAATTATGGCGTATCTCACCGGTCTCCGCCTTCCCCTCTTCTATTCTGCATCTCCCGGTAAATCCTGTCCAGTATGCCGTTGATGAACCTCGGAGATTCCTCCTCGCCATATGTCTTGGCCAGTTCTATCGACTCGTCGATGGCCACCTTGGGCGGGATCTCGGCCCCCATGAAGACGAGCTGGGCGGCCCCCAGCCGCAGGATGTTGCGGTCCACCACCGCCATCCGCTTCAGGCTCCAGTTGTCGGCGGCCGCCACGATCATCCGGTCGATCTCCCCCAGGTTCCGGTGGGCCGCCGCCGCCAGCCGGCAGGCGAAGTCCCGCAGACCCTCTTCGCCGCCCTCGATGCCCTCGGCCGAGGCCACCGCCTCCTCGGGCCCGGCCGCGGAGTACTCCATCAGGTAGAGGGCCTTTAGCGCCAGGGCCCGGGCCTGCCTCCTTTTGCCCATCTACTTGGCGGGCAGCTGGCGGTAGATGTCGGCCATCTCCATGGCGAACAGGGCGGCCTCCCAGCCCTTGTTGCCGGACTTGCTGCCGGCCCGCTCCAGAGCCTGTTCCAGGTTGTCGGTGGTCACCACCCCGAAGATGGCCGGCACGCCCGAGGACAGGGAGACGTGGGCCACCCCCTTGGCCACCTCGGCCGCGATGTAATCGAAGTGAGGGGTGTCCCCCCGAATGACCGCCCCCAGGCAGATGACCGCCTGGTACTTCTTGGACTGGGCCGCCCTGGAGGCCACCGCCGGTATCTCGAAAGACCCCGGCACCCAGATGACCTCGATCTTCTCCACGTCCCCCCCGTGGCGCTTCAGGCAGTCCAGGGCCCCGTCCAGCAGCCTCTGGCTCACCAGGTCGTTGAAGCGCGAGACCACGATGCAGAATTTCCTGCCGGCCGCGCTCAGCTGGCCCTCGATGATTCGACCCATGCTCCTATTCCTCCCCGTTATGGTTTTACCTTACCCTTTGTGCCCGTGATGCATCGGTTGCGGCATTCGATCATCCCCAGCAGGTGGCCCATCTTGTCGCGCTTGGTCCGCAGGTAGCGGAGGTTGGCCGGGTGGCAGCGCACCGGCACCGGGATGCGCCTGGTTATCCTCAGTCCGTGGCCCTCCAGCCCGGTTATCTTCTCCGGGTTGTTGGTGATCAGCCTGATGGACGACAGACCCAGGTCCTTGAGGATCTGGGCGCCGATGCCGTAGTCCCGCTCGTCGGCTCCGAAGCCCAGGGCCAGGTTGGCCTCGATGGTGTCCAGGCCGCTATCTTGAAGCTTGTATGCCCGGAGCTTGTTGTACAGCCCGATGCCCCTCCCCTCCTGCCTCATGTAAAGGAACACCCCCCGCCCCTCCCGCTCGATCATCTGCAGGGCCTTGCCCAGCTGCTGGCCGCAGTCGCAGCGCAGCGAGCCCAGGATGTCGCCGGTCAGGCACTGGGAGTGGACCCGGACCAGCACGTCCTTCCTGCCGCGGACCTCGCCCTTGACCAGGGCCAGGTGATGGTAGCTCTCCATCTGGTCCTCGTAGACCAACAGCCGGAAAATCCCGAATCGCGAGGGCAGCTTGGTCTCCAGCGCCAGCTTGACCAGTTTCTCCCTCTTCCGGCGGTGGGCGATCAGGTCCTTGACGGTGACTATGGGCAGCCGGTGCTCCCGGGCGAAGGAATAGAGATCCTCGCCCCTGGCCATGGTGCCGTCGTCGGACATGATCTCGCAGAGCACCCCGGCCGGATAGAGCCCGGCCAGCCGGGCCAGGTCGGCGGCGGCCTCGGTGTGGCCCGCCCTCCGCAGCACCCCGCCCTCGGCCGCCCGCAGCGGGAAGACGTGCCCGGGCCGGGCCAGGTCGCGGGACCTGGTCCTGGGGTCGATCAGAGCCCTGATAGTGGCCGCCCGGTCGTGGGCCGAGATGCCGGTGGTGGTGCCCCGGACCGCGTCCACCGAGACGGTGAAGGCGGTGCCGTGCAGGGCGGTGTTGCCGTTGGACTGCGGGGGCAGGTCCAGCTCGCGGCAGCGGCTGCCGGGCAAAGAGACGCAGATCAGCCCCCGGGCGTGCTTGGCCATGAAGTTGACCGCTTGGGGCGTGGCCTTGGCCGCGGCCATAATCAGGTCGCCCTCGTTCTCCCGGTCCTCGTCATCCACCACAACCGCCATCACCCCTCGCCGGATGGCGGCAATGGCATCATCTATGAAGTTGAATTTCTTGGTTTTCGGCGTCATTTTTTGCCCATCAGTGATTCCAAATGCTTGGCCACCATGTCCATCTCGATGTTCACCCCGTCCCCGGTCCTCCAGCAAGCGACAGTGGTCGCCTTGAAGGTATGGGGCACCACGGCCAAGGAGAATCCCGTGCGCAGCTTTTGTGCCACCGTCAGGCTGATGCCGTTGACCGCCACCGAGCATTTGTCGGCGATGTATTTGCGTAATCCCTGGTCCACCGATAAATCGATGTCCCAATGCTCGGCTCGCTTGACGATCCTGGCGACCTTTCCCACCCCGTCCACGTGGCCGTAGACCAGGTGGCCGCCCAGCCGGTCCCCCAGCTTCAGGGCCCGTTCCAGGTTCACCCTGCGGCCGGGGCGGTAGTCGCCGATTATGGTCCTTCGGAGCGACTCGGCGCTGACGTCGGCGGCGAAGCCGTTCTTGAGCGCGGAAACCACGGTCAGGCAGACGCCGTCGACACAGACGCTCTCGCCCAAGACAAGGTCGGACCAGGGGGCTCGCAGCTCCAGCCTGGCCGAACGCCCGGCCCGACGCAGGGTTGTTATCGCCCCTGTCGTTTCTATTATCCCGGTGAACAAGACTGGCTCGACTTAATGACCGATCCGGGCCTCGACTAGGAGGTCCGCTCCTATATTATTATAGGTTATTTCCTTGACCGACAAGGCTTTGCCCAGGGTATCCGTCTTCATGCCCGCGCAGGACGGCACGCCGTCCCCTCCGATCAGCCTGGGGGCGTAGAAGAAGGAGATCTTGTCCACCAGCCCCGCTCCGAGCATCGAGGCCGCCACCCGGCCCCCGCCTTCCACCAGCAGGGTGTAGTACTCGTGCAAACCCATTTTGCGAACCAGCTTCTCCAGGTCCACCCGTCCCTCGGTATCGGCGTCGATGGTCCACACCTCTATCTCCCGCTTGTCCAGCTCCTTGAGCTTTCCCTCATCCGCCCGGGAAGTGGTGACCAGGACCGTCTTGGCCGCCGACTGGTCCCATATCTTCCGGTCCAATGCGGTACGGAGGGTGGAGTCGACCACGAAACGGGTTGGCTGCCTTTTCTCCGGGTTCTCGACCAGCCGCACGGTGAGTTCCGGATCGTCGGCCGCCACCGTGTCCGCGCCCACCAGCACCGCCTCGGACTCCAGCCTCATCCTATGGACCCGCTCCAGCGACTCGGGGCATGACAGGCCGCGGGACTCGCCCGACTTGGTGGCTATCCGCCCGTCCAGGCTCATGGCCAGCTTCAGGGTGACGAACGGCCGGCCGGTGGTCATGTACTTGCGGTAGACCTCGTTCAGCGTCTCGGTTTCTTTTAAAAGCACCCTGGATTCCACTTCTATTCCCGCCTGGCGCAGCATCCGGCAGCCGCGGCCGCACACCTTGGGGTTGGGATCGTCCGCACCGTAGACCACGCGGGCTATGCCTGATTTTATGATGGTTTCGACGCATGGCGGCGTCCGCTTGTCGGTGTGGCAGCATGGCTCCAGGGTGACGTAGATGGTGCCCCCCCTGGACCTTTCCCCTGCCTCCCGGATGGCCTCGGCCTCGGCGTGTGGCGCCCCGGCCCGCTGGTGATACCCCCGGCCGACCACCTCGCCGCCGCTGACCACCACCGCCCCCACCATGGGGTTGGGCCTGGTGCAGGCTCCGCCCTTGGCGGCCAGCTCCAGCGCCAGGCGCATGAATCGTTCGTCTGCGTTGCGGTCGGCGGGCATAAAAAAACCCTGAAAAAAGCTTCAGGGCGGGCCCTCATCCTCATTCCTTCTCCCATCCGGACTCTCACCGTCGGCCCCGGGTTTTCACCGGGTCAACCCCGCTCGAAGCGGGGTTCGCGGGCTTTGACCGCCGGTCGGGGAATTGCGCCCCGCCCTGAAGGTAATCTAAATATACCGCATGGCGGCGGCGATGTCAAGGGAAAACCCGGGACGTCGCCCCTACCCTATCCTGCCCTTAAGGCTCAGGGCCCGTTCGATGAGCGACCGGTCCCGCACCTCTTCGCCCAGTGCCAGCAGTTCGGCGACGGTAGCTCGGGCGGCCTCGGTCTCGCCGGCTTCAACTTGGATGCCGGCCAGGTCCAGCAGCGCTTTGGCCGCCTCGGTGGCCATCGACCATTCGATCCCGTGATCGGCCGCGCGGCGAAGGCAATCCGAGGCCTCGGCAGGCTTTCCCAATTCGCTGGCGCAGCTGGCCAGGCAATACAGGGCGTTGAATGTTCCCGGGGCGTCGCCGATCCGCCGGGTGATCTCAAGCTGTTCCTGATAGCTGTCCATCGCCTCGTGGAACCGTCCCATGTCCGCCAGCAGCTGGCCGATGTTCCCGTGGGTCTGGGCCACCGTCTGCGCCTGGCCCAGCCTCAGGCCGATGTCCAAGTCGCGTCGGAAACATTCCAGCGCCCGCTGGTGCTCGCCCCGCTCGGCGGCCAGTATGCCCAACCCACCCAGCGCCATACCTATCCCGGAAACATCCTGCAGCTCCTCGGATATTGTCAGCGCCTTCCGGTAGAACGATTCGGCGGCTTCCATGTCGCCTTCCATCACCGATATATTCCCCAGGTTAAGCCCTGCCTGCGCTTTATGGATCTGTTGTCCGCTGCTTTCGGCCAGCTCCATTACCCTGCGGAACCCGCACTTGGCGGCGGTCAGGTCTCCCTGGTAGAAGGCCAGCTTCCCCTTGAGGTTCGTAAGGTTCATCTTCCGCTCCGGGGCAGAGTCGAGGCCGCCGGACTCGTAATCACCGATAAGTTCCCGGGCCTCCCCAAGCCTGCCCTGGTTGATCCTGATGCCGGCCAGTTCCAGCAGCACTTGGGAGCTGAACTCGGCCTGGCCTGGGATCCCACCCGGTGTCCGGCATTTTAGAAGGTCGCTTTCCGCCTTTTCCCAGCGCCCCAAAACGCTCAACAGGTGCGCCCGCTTGACTAGGACCTCATGCGGTACCGCCGCGACACTGCCCGCATCCCCCGGCACGAATATCCAGTATTGGGCCTTCCGGAATCTCGCCATATCGCCTTATCCTTAGTTCATGCCTCGGCGTCATCCCGTCCCAGCAGCCCCTCCACGAATTCCTCCGCGTCGAACTCCTGCAGATCACCGGCCCCCTCGCCGGTCCCCGCCCAGGCCACCGGGATCCCCAGCTCCTGGGCTATCGCCAGCACGATGCCGCCCTTGGCCGTGCCGTCAAGCTTGGTCAGGACGATGCCGTCCACCGGCACCGCCTGGGAGAACAGCCGGGCCTGTGCCAGGCCGCTCTGGCCGGTGGCGGCGTCCATCACCAGCAGGCCGAGGTGGGGCGCCCCGGGCATCCTCTTGCCGATGGTGGCGTGGATCTTCCTCAATTCGTCCTGCAGGTGCTTCTTGTTGTGCAGGCGCCCGGCCGTGTCCACCAGCAGGACGTCGGTTCCGCGGGCCTGGGCGGCGGCCACCGCGTCGTAGGCCACCGCCGCCGGGTCGGCCCCCGGTTTGGAGGCCACCAGCTCGGCCCCGGCCCGATCCGCCCACACCGCCAGCTGCTCCCCGGCCGCCGCCCGGTAGGTGTCGGCCGCGGCCATCATCACCTTGAGCCCCCGCCCTGCCAGCCGGCTCCCCAGCTTGCCGGCGCTGGTGGTCTTTCCGCTGCCGTTGACGCCCAGGATCAGCCAGACCGCCGGCTTCCCGCCGTTTTCGCCGCCGGGCGGTCTATAATCGGATTTTGGGGCCAGGATGGCCAGCATCTCAGCCTTCAGACGCTCCAGGGCGTCAAGCTCGGACGGCCCCTGCCGCACCGCCTGCAAAAGCCTCCGGGTCCCCTCCACCCCGACATCGGCCGAAAGCAGCAGCCCCTCCAGCCGGTCCAGCTCCCCGGCGGAAAGCGACCGCTTGCCGGAAAGCGCCCCGGCCACGGCGCCGAAAACGCCGTGGCGCGCCTTGGACAGGCTCTGTTTCAGTGCTCTCAGCAAGTCACAGCTCCGCTACCTGTTTTCCGAAGCCTGGCCCAGACGGTCCGATATCCTCTGGATGCGATGTTCCGCCTGGATCCGGTTGCGGGCCTGGGGCTCAAGCCGAAGATACTCGCGATACTGGTCTATGGCCATGCCGTATCTCCCCGTGTGGTAATAGACATCCCCCAGCGAGGCCCGGGCCGAGGAAAGCCCGGGGTGTATCCCCAGCGCTCTCAGGAAGCATTTCTCGGCCGACCCCATGTCTCCCTGGCGGTAGTGATGCTGTCCCAGGTTGTTGTGGGCGATGGCTGAGTTCGGAGAACGAGCCGTCTCGGTTTTCCAGAAGCGTCCGGGTTCCTGCCATTCGAGACCGCGCCTCAGGGTCAGGCCCAGCATCGCCAGGCACAGAACGGTTGCCAGGATCCGGCGGGGTTTGGCGGAAAGACCGGCCAATATCCATCCGGCCAACAAGCATACGCCGGCCATCGGCAGGTAAAGGAACCTTTCGGCCATGATGGCCGCAATGGGTATCAGGTTTGAGACCGGCAGCAGAAAGATGATGAACCAGGCCCAAGAGAAAAGCGGCCAGCGCGCGGCCCGGTACCTCCAAGCGAGGGCGGTGGCTGTCAGGGCCGCCGCCAGCCCGGCCATCCAGCGCCAGTCGCCGAGCCAGACTACCGGCGGAATCACGTAGTCGACCCTGAGCCACAGCGGCAGCACCAGCAGCCGCAGATACTGGGCCAGCGCCCAGAGCATTGTGAGCACGTTGGCGATAAAAGACCCGCCCCAGAAGCCCCGGTGGGCCAATCCCCCCAAAAGCGCCAGCCTGATCGTGAAGTAAGCGCCGGCCACCGCTGCCCAGATCAGGTACTCCTTCCAACGAGGCTTGCCCGCCGGATGTTTCTTATCGGGTGAAAAAATAACGTCGAGCACCGGGAGCGCCAGCGGAAAGACAGTGGCCGTCTCCTTGGAGAGAAGGGCAAGGACGTAGCAGGCCAACGCCACGGCCAACCAGGCCTTTTTACCCGATAACAAGTAGCGCATCCTGAAAAGCCAGGCAGAGAGCAGGAACAGGGCCAGCAACAGGTCGTCGCGGCCTGAGATCCAGGCGACGGCCTCAACTTGAACGGGATGTAGGGCGAAAATCAGTCCTGCGATCAGGGGGGCCGGCCCTCCGGGAAGGAGCCGTCCGGCGATGGCGACCATCAGCAGGCAGTTGACCAGGTGCAACGCCAGGTTGGTCAGATGAAATCCGATCGGCTTCAGCCCCCACAGGGCATGGTCCAGCGCGTAACTGACGTTGCGCAACGGCCGCCAGATGTTGTTCCAGGGGATGGAGGCTGTGGTGGCCTTGGGGGAGGTGAAGAAGGCGGGCGCGTTGGCCAGGCTGTGGACCGACAGGTTCTCTGACACGAAGAACCTGTCGTCATACATGAAACCGGACTTGAGCGTCGAGCCGTACCCGATTAAAACCGCCAGCGCAATTATCATCGTCTGCCGGCGGATAAACGGCTGATTGCCCGGGGCTCCCGGCCGAGGTCTTGGTCCCTTCTCCCGAGACGAGGCGCTCAATTACGCACCAGATCGATTAAGGATTCAGGGCCGGGTTACTGGAACTTCACCGAGACCACCTTGGAGACGCCCAGCTGCTCCATGGTCACCCCGTACAGCCGGTCGGCGATCTCCATGGTCCGCTTGTTGTGGGTGATGACCATGAACTGGGTGCTGCCGGTGAAGTCCTTGAGCATGGCGCAGAAGCGCTGGACGTTGGCGTCGTCCAGCGGGGCGTCCACCTCGTCCAGCACGCAGAAGGGCGCCGGCTTCACCAGGTAGATGCCGAACAGCAGGGCGATGGCGGTCAGGGCCTTCTCCCCGCCGGAGAGCAGGGTGATGGACTTCATGTTCTTGCCCAGCGGGGTGGCCAATATCTCGATCTCGGCCTCCAGCGGGTCGTCGCTTCCCGCCAGGCGGATGTCGGCCTCGCCCCCGATGAACAGCCGCTGGAAGATCTGGACGAACCCGGTCTTGATGCCGTCCAGGGTCTGGAGGAACATGGCCCGGGCCGTCTCGTCGATGCGCTTGATGGTGGCCGCCAGGTCCTCCTTGGCCGCCAGCAGGTCGTCGCGCTGCTTGGCCATGAAGCCGAACCGCTGCTCCTCCTCCTCCAGCTCCTTGAGGGCGTCGAAATTGATCCCCCCCAGCTTCTTGATGCGCAGGCGCAGGTCGGCGATCCGTGGCCGGGCCTCCTCCAGGCTGGCCCCCCCCGGCGCCGGCAGCCCCTCCAGCTCGGTCTCGTATTCCTCGGCGATTCGCCTTTTGAGGTTCTCCCGGTCGTTGGCCACCCGGCCCTGCTCCAGCTGGGCTTGGGACAGAGCGCTTTGCAGCTCCTCGCTCTCCAGCCTGGTGCGGTGCAGGGCCTCCTCGGCCGTCTTCATGGCCGACAGCGACTGCTGCCTCTGCTGCTGCTGGGCCTCGCGGCGGGCCAGCACCCGGTCCCGCTGGGCCGACCGTTCCTTCAGCTCCAGGCTGATGCCCTCGTCCTCCTGCTGCAGCTGGGAGATGTTCCGCCCGGCCTCCTCGTCCAGGTTCCTCATCTGCTGGATCCGCTCGATGGTCTCGGTGCGCCGGGACTCCATGTTGCGCAGCTCCTGGCGGGCCTGCTCCTGTTCCGCCTGGGTCTGGGCCAGGCCCAGGGTGGATTGGGAGACGGACGCGGCCAGCTCCTCCCGCCGCTGGTCCAGCCCGGCCAGTTCGCGGTCCCGTTGGGCCAGCGATTCTCCCTCGTCGCGGTTGCTCTCGTCGAACTCCATGGTCGTCTGGCGCGACCGGGCGATCTCCGGCTCCAGTTCCTGCAGGGTCGCCTCGTGTTTCCCGACAAGCTCGGCGATCCGGCCGGCCCGGTCCCGTCCGCCCTGGACCCGGGCGCTGATGGCGGCCAGCTGGCCGGTTATGTCCGAGGCCTGGGCCTGGTAATCGGCCGACTGGGTCCGGGCCGTCTCCAGGGCCCGGCGGGCCGCTTCCTCGCTTTGGCGGGCCTCGTCTATCTGGCGTGCGGCCTGCTCCTGCTTCTGGCGGGAACGACCTATCAGCTCCTCCAGATCGCCCAGGCGCTGCTGGCGCTCCAGCAGTCCGAACTGCCCGGTGGCCAGGGAACCGGTGACCATGCCGCCCCAGGGCTCGGCCACCTCCCCGGCCCGGTTGGCGATGCGGCAGCCCGGATGGCGTTGCCGCAGATCCGCCAGGTCGGCGCCGTCCGAGGCTATCAGGGCGTCGCCCAGAAGCCTTTCGATGAGCGGCCTCAGGCGCTCCGGACAGTCGACCAAGTCAGCTGCCGGGCCATCGATGCCCTCGCCGCCCGGCAGGCTCCGGCCGGCGGCCGGCTCGAGCGTGTCCAGGGGCACCAGTGTCGCCCACCCGCTTCGGCCGGACCGCAGGGCCTCTATCGCCCTCCTCATGGCTTCCTGGTCGTCGACCGCCACCCAGTGCAGCCGGTCGCCCAGCAGCGACTCCACCGCCCGCTGGCACCCGGACCGCACCGTCATGGCCTCGGCCAGCGGCGTCACCCTGCCGGCCAGGTCGGCCAGACCGGTCATCAGGTGCTGGACCCCCTGGTGGTAGCCCTCCCTCCGACGCTGCAGGTCGGTGAGCAGCTCCCTTTCCTTCTCCAGGCTGGCGGTCTCGGCCGAGACCTCTGACAGCAGCCTGCCCTGTTCCCCGATCCGGCCCTGCTTCTCGGCGATCCTGGCCTCCAGCCCGGCCTCCTCCTGGCGCAGGGCCAGCAGGGTGTGGGCCACGGCCTGCTGGCGCTGGCGCAGTTCCGCCAGCTGGCGCTCCTGGGCCTCCAGTTCCCGCCCCAGCCCTTCCTGCTCCTGGCGCAGGGCTTCCAGCTCGGACGCCGCCCCCTGCTGCCGGCTCTCCAGTCCGGCCAGCCTTTCCCGGTTCTCGGCCGTCTGCCTGACCGATTCCATCAGCTCGCGGCGGGCCTCGGCCAGGGCCGTCCGCCCCGAGGACAGTTCGGCATCCATGGCCGCCAGCTCGGCCTGCCGGGCCCGCAGCTGGTCGGTCCTCTGCAGCAGCTCCTGGGAGGCGGCCGTCATCCTCTCCTGTATCCCCCGGGACTGGGCCTCGTACTGGGCCATGGCCGCCAGCAGGGACCTGATCTCCCGCTCCCTGGCCTGCATGGACTGCTCGATGCCCGCCCGTCGCTCGCGGATGACCGCCAGCTTGTTCTCGGCCTCGCGGATGGCGTCGGACACCTCGGCGATCTGGTCCTGTATCTGCCCGATCTGCCCCTCGTTCTCCTCCAGCAGCTCCCGGGCCCGGGTGATCTCCGTCTCCCGCTGGTCGAGCTCGGTGGTCAGTTCCGCCCGCCGGGCGTTGGACTGCTCAATTATGGAGGCCTGCTCGCGCTCCTCGCCGGCCAGCCGGTCCCGGTCCAGGGCCGCCACCTTCAGGTCCAGCTCCCGCAGCTCGGCCCGGAACTTCTCGTAAACCCTGGCCTTGCCGGCCTGCCTCCGCAGCGACCGCAGCCTTTTCTCCACCTCGGCCACGATGTCCTGGATCCTCACCAGGTCCTCGGCGGTGGACTCCATCCGCCGCTGGGCGGCCCGCTTCTGCTGGCGGTACTTGGCCACCCCGGCCGCCTCCTCGAACAGGCTGCGCCTGATGGAGGGGTCCTCGGACAGGATGGTCTCGATCATCTTGGACTCGATGATGGAGTAGCTGTCCGCCCCCAGCCCGGTGTTGAGGAACAGGTCCACGATGTCGCGGAGCCGGCAGACCTTGTTGTTCAAAAGATATTCGCTCTCCCCCGAGCGGAACAGCCGCCGGGTGACCGAGACCTCGCTGTACTCCACCGGCAGGCGCCCCTCCTCGTTGGAGAAGACCAGGGTCACCTCGGCCATGGACAGCGGCTTCTCGTCCCGGGTGCCGTTGAAGATGACGTCCTCCATCTTGTCGGAGCGGAGCGACTTGGTGCTCTGCTCCCCCAAACACCAGCGGATGGCGTCCACCACGTTGGTCTTGCCGCAGCCGTTGGGTCCGACGATGGCGGTGACGCCCGCCCCCACCTCGACCGTCACCTTGTGGGGGAAGGACTTGAAGCCGAAGATGTCTATGCGCGATAGGTACATGTCTTG
>DHHE01000219.1:15956-31469 GCA_002403115.1 bacterium UBP2_UBA4780
CATGCCATTTCAAGCGCAGCATGACGCCAGTTCTGCATGAAAGTGTAAGTTTACCATTTTACCGGCCCGAGCGTCAATACGCCGGGGGCGCCCCTCGGGGCGCCCCCGGCGGCTTTCTGGCGGCCGCCGGAATTGGTTATATACTATTGATATGTCGTATAATACCGGAATATCACCAGCTGCCCTGCAGGCCGGTCCTCAGCAGCAGGGGGGCGCCGGTCATGGCCGGATTTTCGGCGTAAAGCTTCTTGAAGTAATCCCACCGGGTCCGCTGCTCCGCCACCGAGAAAACACCGTCCCCGTCCAGGTCGCCCTCGGCGTCGTAATAGGGGCTGATGCCGGTGTAGTCCATCCTGGGGGGCTGCGGCTGCCATTCCCGGGTGTAGATCTCGTAGGGTCCGGCCTCCCGGCTGTAGGTGCTGTTGCCGTTGTCCCAGTCGAAAACGTTGAGCACCTCCAGCACCAGCGACAGGGCGAAGGGCCCGGCATGGAAGGCCTTGATCAGCCTGAGGTCAAGCTGCTTGCTGGCGGGGTAGCGCTGGGAATTGACGGCCGGGGGTTCCTGGTTGAGCCCCTCCAGCGCCAGAGGGGTGAATGGCAGGCCGCTTCCGTAGTGGAAGATCATGTTGAGCGAAGCGTCGGACAGCAGCCGCCCGGCCCGGGCCGCCCACCCCTGGCCGCCGGACAGGACCGGGCCCGGGCCGCGGTTGAACAGGGAGATCTCGGCCACCAGCTTGTTGCGCTGGTCGAAGTCGAGCGGTATCTCCGTGCGCTCCACCACGTCCAGGGTCTCACCAACCGCCTCGAGCCACGAGCGTTCCATGGCATCCGCCGGATTGGAACCGGTCCCCACCGCCTTGGACAGGCTGTAGCGAAGGCTGCCGGTGAGGTGACGGCCGAAGTGCTTGCGCAGGCAGGCCTCCAGGCCGGTGGTATTGGCCCGCTCGACATTGACGTACTGGTAGAAATTGACCGGCTTGGCCTGCACCAGGTCGATGGATATCAGATCCTTGGTCTCCCGGTAGTACAGGGCCAGGTCCAGGCTGACGTCCGGGTTCAGCTCGTTGACCGTGCCGAACTCTATGGAGGTGGCCCGCTGCGGCTTCAGCCCCGGATTGCCCAGGATGTTGCCTTTGATCTGCCCCGGGTCCTCCATGGTGACGTACTGGTACAGCTGCTGCAGCAGCGGGGCCTGGAAGAAGCGGCCGTACCCGAAGTGGAAGGTGGTGGACTTGGAGACCACGTAGGAAAGCCCCAGCCTGGGGCTGAGCGACCACCCGGCTCCGTCCTGGTTCCCGGACTGGGCGCCGGACAGCAGAACGCTGTCCACCGTCCCGGTCTTGGGGTCGAGCCTCTGCAGCCGCAGGCCGCCGTTGACCACCAGCCCCTCGTACTCGACCTTGTCCTGCAGGTAGAGGGCCATCAGGGTCGGTTCTTTCCGGTAATGGTCGATTATGGGCTTTCCCAGGGCGGTGGCATAGAGGTGGAAGTTGGAGACGTCGTACCACTTGAGGTCGGTTCCGGCCTTCAACTGGTGCCGCGGCCCGGCCTGCAGCAGGAAGTCGCCCTTGAGAAAGCGCTCCTCGGTGGTCCGGTCCCGGTACTGCCAGTAGTTGCCCTGGCGGAAGAACAGCATCCGGTCGTAGCCGTAGGGGTTATACCCGGCGGTGAAGACCAGGTTGCCGTCCTGGTCGTAGTAGATCTGGTTGTCCCAGTAGTCGAAGAACCGGATGTCCTCCCACCAGTGGCGTCCGATGTCCCAGAAGGTGTCCCGCACCCCGAACTGGCCGCGGTTCCAGAACCGCCCCAGGGACAGCTGCCAGAAGGCCGAGTTGGAAAGCGACTGGTTGAGCGTCAGGCAGGCCAGCAGGCCCTTGCGCAAGTCGGACCGGTAGTTCCCGGGCATGTAGAGCCAATCGTGCCCGTAGCGCCCGAACTGGGAGCGCGATCCGGCCGCCAGCAGGCTGAGCCGGGTCCGGGCCGGGAGCTTGACGGTGGCCTTGCCCAGCCACGAGTAGTCCTCCCGTTCCTGGTGGGGGAGTATCAGCCGGTGCGGATCCCAGTCATCGGAGCGGGAGACGTCCCCGGCGCCGAACAGAAGCAGCCGGCTGCCCCACAGCGGCCTTCCCCAGTCGGCCTGGGCCAGGCGGAAGCCGCGGCCCTGCTGGTCGGGAAACAGCCCGCCGTCGTTCCATTTCAGGTTCAGCTTCGGCTCCCGGCCTTCCTTGATCGAGGCGCTGATCACCCCGGACATCGCCTGTCCGTACTCGGCGTTATACACCCCGGTCAACAGGGAAAGCTCGGACAGGGCGTTGGTGTTCACCAGCAGCCCGGTGTGGCCCTCGGTGGCGTCCCTGACCGAGATGCCGTCTATCAGGTAGTCCACCTCGTCGGAGCGCCCGCCCCTGACGTGGAGATCCTCGCCCATGCGCACCACCCCCGACTGGACGGCCACCGCCTGCCTCAGGTTGTCCCAGGGCATCTGCTCGAAATCCGACGAGCTGATGATCCGCAGGGTGGACGTCCGGTCCTTGTCGACAATGGGACGCTGGGCCGTCACCATCACCCCCTCGGTCTCGATGGGCGCCGGCCTCAGCCTGAAGTTGACCCTGGCGGTCAGGTCCGGGTTGCAGCGGACGTCGACCTGGGTGACCGCCTGGTAGCCGATGGTGAAGGCCTTGACCGAGTAGTTGCCGGGGGGCAGGTTGACTATGTGATAGTGCCCCTGGTCGTCGGTCAGCGCCCCCTGCCTGGCGCCCAGGATCTCGACGTAGACGCCGGGCAATCCCTGGCCGTTCTGGGAGTCCACCACCCGGCCGGCGATCTTGCCGGGCCCGGCCGCCCAGGCCAGGGCCGCCAACAGCCCGGCCAGTGACGCGGCTGCCGGCCACGGCTTGATGAGGTTCATTCCGGCTCCATGTGGAAATGGGAGATGACGCTAGCGCCATCTCCCATGTTCCGGTTTGGTCCGCTTGGCCGCGGGCGGCCGTCAGAAGCCCAGGCCCAGGCTGAAGCGGTGCACGTTATCCAGGTAGCCCATGTTGGTGTAGGCGTAGTCCACCGAGATCTTGGAGGCCCCGAACCGCCGGCTGACGCCCATGCCGGCGCTCATGTTGTCGGCCCCGCCCTTGGACTCGTACCAGTCGGGGTCGTACTTGTAGCCGCCGCGCAGGGCCAGGCTGACGATGGGGTTCTTCCAGGCGTACTCCAGGCCCACCAGCACCTTCTCGCTGCCGTCGTTGGGGTGGACCAGCTCGCCCGAGGTGGTCAGGACGTGGTCGCTGCCGTACTTGAAGTCGTAGGCCATGCCGATCTTGAACTGCAGGGGCATGGGGAACGACTGGCTCTTGATCTCCCACTGGCTGCCGGTGTAATTGCTGGGCCAGGAGGTGTCCCCGATCTCCCTCTCCAGGTCCGGGCCGGAGAAGCCGGCCTCTCCGCTGTAGTTGACGATGGCCATGCCGATGCGCAGCGTCTTGAAGCCGGTCAGGTAGTGGGTGCCGACGTCGAAGGCCAGGCCCCCGGCCGACATCTCGGCGATCTTCTCCCGGACGTACTTGGCGGTGACGCCCAGGCTGAACTTATTGGTCAGGCTCCGGGCGTAGGTCAGGCCCAGGGCCACGTCGCTGGAGGAGAAGGTCGGCAGACCCTCGCCCTCGTCCTCGCGCGCCAGGGTGGTGATGTCGTCGATGGTGGTCCGCTGCATATCGCCCATGGACAAAAATGAGGCGCTGATGCCGAAGTTGCCCAGCATCCCGCCGGGGAAGACGCAGGCGATGTACTCGTTGTTGATGTCCACCAGCCAGTTGGTGTGGCAGAAGGCGGCGTCTATGGTCCTCAGCCGGGCGATGCCGGCCGGGTTCCAGTAGAGGGCGGTGGCGTCGTCGGCCACGGCGGTGAAGGCCCCGGCCATGGCCGTGCCCCGGGCCCCGGCCCCTATCTTGAGAAACTGCATGCCGGAGAAGCCGACCTTGGAGAACTCGGGCGCGGCCCAGGCCGCAGTGGCGCCCAAGGCCAGGGCGGCCGCCAGCATCAGTGCCGTGTATTTCCTCATCTTCTATGCTCCTTGTCTATGCGATTACTTGATGATGGCGAACTTGCCCAGCTTGGTGCCGATCTCCGGCGCGTCTATCTGGTAGATGTAGATGCCGCTGGCCACCCTGCGGTTGTATGTGGTCAGCAGGTCCCAGCGCTCGGTCCCGTCGTTCTCGGCGTAGCTGCTCTCGTGGTCCAGCACCCGCACCAGGTCCCCGGCCAGGGTGTAGATCCTGATCTTGCACTTGGCCGGCAGGTTGGTGAAGTGGATGTTGGGGTAGTTCTTGCTGACGTCCCAGTTGGCCCGCACCAGGTAGGGGTTGGGCACCACCTTCACCTTGTCCAGCAGGCTGGCGCTGAGGCCGGTGACCTGGCCGGCCGGGGTGGTGTAGATGGTGGTCAGGTTGCCCTCGGTCAGGGTCCGCGGCCCGGAGCAGTACACCCGCCAGATGTCCCCGGTCTCCGGACGATGCGGCCACAGCGTCGTCATCCGCCGCATGGATGTCCTGGCGTAGTTGAAAAACACCGTCGCCCCGGCGATGTGCATGCCCATGGTGTAGGAGGCGGTGCTGCTGTCAACCAGGACCGATCCGTTCCCCGCGGCCAGCGGATTGAAGCACCAGGAGCTCTTCACCATGTTGGCCTTGGTCACCCCGGCCTCCAGGGGCACCTCGATGTTGTTGGTCAGGTCCCACACCTGGGCGGTCAGGGCCGGCTGGGCCGAAGCGTTGACCGTGTCCTTCCACCGGATCTCGAAGTCGCTCCCCCGCCACTGCCAGGCGGTGATGTAGCTGGGACCGCCGAAGACCGCGTCCTGTATCTGGACTTTTATGCTGTCCCGGGGATAGGTCCGGCCGCCGACGGCCTCGATGATCACGATGCTGTCGACCTTGGGCGCCTTCTGGTTCCAGTTTATCCATGGCTTGTACACCAGCCCGCCCATCAGGAACTGGTCGTCGATTGTCCCGAAGAAAGTGGTTCCTGTGACGTCGTTGCCGTAAATGCCGAACTTCATCGCCATGTTCATGCTGTCGATGGCCGTCCCGGCGCTGTTGAGCAGGATGGGCCGGTAGTTGGGCACCCTCATCGTCCCCTGGAACGCCCTCAGGTGCGACCACCTGATGTAGAAGGTGTCGTCCTTCATGGTGGTCGGAGTGGCCACCTCGAGCTGATAGTCCATGTCGGCCGAGCCGCCGGTCTTGCTGTCAGCCCCGCCCTGGTGCGTGTAGCGGCAGGTGGGCGCCTGGTAGTCCGTGGCCGGCTTCCGCGGCACCACGTAGACCGCGTTCTCGGTGGGGTTGGTGGCCAGGGTCACCGGGCATTTGTGGGTGAAGTAGACGTTCCGCTGGAAGTCGTAGGCGATCACCCCGTAGTAGTAGCCCATCCCGTTGACCACGTTATCGTCCACCAGGGTGTAGATCAGGCCGCGGTCGCTGCCCAGGGTGTCCCATACCGGGAGATTCAGGTTTCCGGTGGGCTGCACGTGTTCCCGGGTGCTGAAGTTGGGCACTATCTGCACCCCGTCCTTCCTGTCGTACATCCAGCCCGCCCCGCCCCGGTAGCTGGAGGTGGCCGAGTTGAACCCGGTGTCCGGGTTGGCGTAGTAGCTGCCCAGGTAATCTCGCCTGAGCGGGTCCATCAGCTCGGCCATGGTCCTGGCCTTGACCACCAGGTACCCCTGGAAGTCGTAGGGCTCGTACATGGCCTTCTGGTTGTAGAAGGCGAACAGGGTGTCGGTGCCCCCGGCCGGGTTGCCCGCGCCCCGGGCCACCCGGGCGGTGGTGCTATCCAAGGCAATGAAGATCTCGAAGCTGTCCACCAAGGTCGTGTCGGTGCAGTACTGCCAGCTGCCCTTGAAGTAGTTCCACCACTTAGGCGTTCCCAATCCGCCGTTGGTGGTGTCTATCTTGGCCCAGTAGGCGTCGGCCGAGTCCTCAGCTGCCTTGTTCCAGCTGATCCTCACCGACTTGTCCCCGGCGGTGTAGGTGATGGTCGGGGCCGTCGGCGGGTTGGCCAGCTCGAAGTCGTTGTCGAATATCTCCTGGGCCACGTCCGAGGCCAGTTTGAGGGCGGCGGTGTCCCAGGCGGCCATGGTGCCGACGCACAGGGTGACGATGGAATCCGGGCCCAGGATGAACGGCCCCGAGGCCTGGACGAACCGCTTGTCCTTGGGATCCTCGGCTCCTCGTTCGTCGTAGTCGTCCCGTATCATGTTCTGGTAGTTGACGCCCTCCAAGGTCAGGTATCTCTGCTCGTCGGTCTGGGGGTCGATGTCTATGTCGAAGATCTTAAAAGCGGTCATACCCAGGGGCTGGCCGGGCAATATGGCCTTGGTGATCTGGTTGTCCACGATGTTGACCGTGCTGCCGGTGTTGTTGACCGGCCCCTGGAAGAAGCGGAAGCCGACGCAGCCGGTCTTGGGCCAGCCCGGCTCGTTCACGCTCTGGAACTGCATGGCCAGGTTGCGGTGATAGTCGAAGGCCGTCCGGTCGTTGGCCGCTTCCTGGGCCTCGTTGCCGATGTCGGCGTCAACGCAGGGGGCGATCCGGCAGTTGGTCAGGGTGTAGCTGTTCTTGTTCTTGACGTTGAAGAAGAAGAAGACGATGTCGTTGTTGTCCGCGTAGTTCCAGGCGTAGGTGATCTGCTCCACCACCACGCCCACGATGGCGCTGCCCGAGAAGCCGTACTGCGGGTTCTGGTCGCTGTACTTGCAGTAGCTGTCCTGGCGGGACTTGATCAGCCGCTTGTTGTCGACCTTCCTGGGCCACTCCAGAACGTCCACCGGGTCGGTGGACAGGTAGACCCTGGCCTTGTTGTTGGTCAGCCAGTTGTCGTAGCTCTCGGTGTAGGGGTCCACCGGGCCCATCTCGCTCTGGCCCGAATTGGGGTTGTAGCCGCAGGCCACCCCCCGGGTGCCGCCGGGCGTGGTGGCCGCGAACCAGACGCCGGCCCCGTAGATGTAGTTGTAGCCGGGGCCTCCCCAGAACCCGCCGGGGGTGCTGCCCGGGGGGTTGACGAACGGCCCGTAGTTGGTGGTCAGGATGGTCCAGGCGTTGATGTTCAGGGTGCGCTGGGACATGTTCTTGGCGTTCCTGTCCGGCGTGCTCCCCGGGGCCGTGGCCGCCGCCGCCGCCAGCGACAGCACCGTCAGGCACAGGATGGCGGCCGTGATTTTTCTATATGACATGTTTTCCTCCGTTGTTTGTCTGAATTTTCTTTTATCAGAAGGAGAGCGTCAGGAACAGCCGCATCCGCCTGGGTCCGTCGTAGCTCTGGGTGCTGGGCTCCCGGCCGCCGCAGTAGGGGTCGGTGGTGTAGTCCTTCCAGGCCTCCAGGAAGGTGATGTACTTCTCGTTCTGGTCTATCTCCCCGTCCCCGTCCAGGTCCCGCCACTTGCTGTAGTAGGGGTTGGGCACGTTGATCAGGGGCTCGCCCGGGTCGACGAAGCCGTTCCCGTTCAGGTCCTGCCAGGTGTAGGCCACGCTGTCCGGTGTCGGGGTCGCCGAGAAGTCGTTGATGGTGATGTACCGGCCGTCGTTCATCGGGTCGCCGGTCACCGCGAACACGTTGCGGGTGTTCTTCCGGTTGAAGACGTTGAACATCTCCATGTTCAATGAGGCGTTCACCCCGAACAGGTTGAAGCCCTTGGTCAGCATCAGGTCGGAATTCCAGGTCCAGGGCATCCTGGCCCCGTTGATGTCGCCCAGCGGCCGCTGCTTGCTGTCCTTCCGGGTGTAGGGCAGGCCGCTGCCTATGTTGGTCAGCAGGCTCAGGGAGACGTTGGCCAGGGGCCGGATCTTGCCCAGGGCCGGCCCGAACTTGTCGTCGAAGTCGAAATTGGTGCTGACGGAGATGGTGTGCCTCTGGTCGAACTCCAGGAAGTTGTCGTTGGCCGGGTTGGGGTAGGGCTGGCCGGTGGCCGGGTCGGTGCCCATGTAGTAGAACCAGTAGCTGTATCCCTCGAAGGCGTCGGAGGCCGTGCCCTTGGCCAGGGACATGGTGTAGGCCAGCCGCCCGGAGAAGACGTCCTTGCCCGGCCGCTTCTGCAGGGTCAGCTCCAGGCCCTTGGAGTTGCCGTATTCGGCGTTGGCCAGGGTGGTGTAGGAGAGCCCGGTGCCGCCCACCTCCCGGGTGTCGGATACGAAGCGGGTGCCCATCAGGTCGAAGATGTCCTTGTAGAAGATGGTGACGTCGCCGGCGATGTCGTCGGCGAACTGGTGCGAGAAACCGGCCTCGTAGGCGATGGTCCGCTGCACCCCCAGGTCCGGGTCGCCCATGATGGAGTTGCCCCGGGTGATGTCCGCCTGGAGCGACTCGTAGAGGTACTGCAGCTGCGGCTGCTGGAAGAAGTGGCCGTAGCTGACGTGGAGCACCGTCCTCTCGGTGATGGGGTGCGAGATCCCCAGGCGCGGCGACAGCTTGTACTTGGGCTTGGCGTCGACGAAGGAGGCGGTGTCGGTCAGGTTGAAGTTGTCCACCTTCTTCTTGGCCTTGGAGTTCAGGTAGTCGAAGCGCAGCCCGGCGTTGACGATGAAACCCTCGAACTCCAGCTTGTCCTGGAGGTAGGCCGCCCCGGTCACCGGTTTGAACAGGTAGTAGTCCTTGAACGGCTCCGGGTCCCAGGGCAGCGAGTTGGATTTGAGGTAGACCTCGTGCAGCTTGAAGTCCACCCCGCCCTGGACCATGTTGTAGTTGTCCACCTGGGAGGTGACGTCGAACTTGGCCGCGTTGTACTTGGCGTAGGTCTTCTCCCAGAGGCGGGCCAACCCCGCCGTGTAGAATATGCCGGAGATGCCGTAGGGGTTGTCCACGTCGTAGGCGTTGGTGGACTGGCCGGCGTAGGCGTCGTAGACGCTGTCGCCGTTGGCGTCGGCGTCGGAGAGGAAGATGTAGTCCTGCCACCACTTGCGGTCCTTCTCGGCCGTGGTGTCCTTGACCCCGGTCATGTTGGTGGTGTAGAAGTGGTTCAGGATGATGTTGTAGAAGGTCTTGTTGCTTATCTGGTGCCTCCAGGTGAAGTTGCCCTGGCGGGCCTTGGACATGTAGGAGTAGTAGCTGTCCAGGTGGTACTTGTAGCTGGCGGTGTACAGCTCCCGCTGGTCGCGGTTGGCCAGCCCGCCGGCCGAGATCCTGATGTTGGCCCCCGGCACCTTGTAGCTCAGCTTGCCCTGGAGCCGGTAGCTCTGGTACTGGCCGTGAGGCAGGTAGGGCTTGTCCCATTCCTTCCAGCCGCGCATGGTGAAGGCCTCTATTCTCCTGGCCTTCTCTCTCTCCCAGGCCTCAACGTTGCCGGCCCTTATACTGTCCGCCCATTCGCCAACCCATCCGACATCGGTTGTCCCCGGTATCGTGTCCCACTCCGATTGGCTGTAATACAGGGTGTCGGCCCAGAAGTAGTCCTTGTCAGGATCGTGGGTCCAGTACTTGTCGGGCATGAAGGCCGGACGGAAATCGTCGGTGTGGCGCAGCTCGCCGGACAGGAAGTAGTTGAGGCTGTTGACGGCCGGCACCGGGCCGCCGAAGCTGGCCTCGATGCGGTTCTCCCCCCGGCTGTTGGACATCAGCACCTCGTCGGTGGTGTATTTCACGAATGCGCTGTGCTCGGCCCCGCCCTCCTTGGTGACCACGTTCATCACCCCGGACATGGCCTCGCCGTATTCGGCGTTGAAGCCGCCGGTGATGACCATGACCTCCTGGATGGCGGCCGGGTTCACCTGGGCCCCCTGGGCGCCGGTCAGGGCGTTGGTCACCGAGACGCCGTCGATGAAGACCACCATCTCGTCCGAGCGCCCGCCGCGGATGTTGATCGCGCCCCCGGAGCTGACCGCGCCCGCGGTGTTGGCCGCGATGTTGGCGGTGCTGGCCGCCGGCATGGCCATGATCTCCTGGGCCGAGGTCACCCGGGTGGTGGTGGTGGCGTCCTTGATGACCATCTTGCGCTCGGCCACGATCTCAATGCCGCCGACGGTCACTATGCCCGGCTTCAGCCTGAAGTTGTTGGTCGTGGTCAGGTCCATCAGGACCCTGACGTTGGTCATGGTCGTCATTTCGTAGCCCATCATCCGGGCCTGGACCGAGTAGGTTCCCACCGGGACGTTGACGATGATGTACCTGCCGTCCAGGTCGGTGTTGGCGCCCATGGCGGTGCCCAGCACCGTGACCACCGCCCCGGGCAGCGGTTCCCTGGTGTCGGCGTCGATCACCGTACCCACCAGCTTTCCGGTGGTGGCCGCCAGGGCCAGGCTTCCGGCCAGAGCCAGGCAGAGCGCCGCTGCCGCGATTGACCTGAGATGTCTCATGTCGGTTCTACCCTCCGCTTTATGATTTGTTTGGTATCTCGGTCGGACCTTGCGGTTTCCCTGTATATAAATTGGTATTAAGTTGTAATTAAAGTAGCACGATTAGAGACCATCTCCCGAACATTAACTGGGACTTGACTATACTCCGAAATCTTCCTGTTTTCCTGGATTCCTTAGAAAAACCTACTACTAGTTCTATATTATTGAATGGGGCCTCCCCATCGCATTGCGTTCTCTTTCGTTTTTTCTACGCCTGGTTGGCCGCCTTTTGGCTTTTGCGCGTTTCCGGGCTTTGGGTTCGGTTTTCTTCGATGCCGGGTCCCTGGTTTGCCGTTCGAGCGGGGCCGCCCCTGGCGGCCCCGCTCGATTGTTGGATGGGTTACTTCACCACCACCATTCTCTTGGCGGCGGTGCTCCCGCCCGAGGAGAGCTTGTAGAAGTAGATGCCGTTGGTGACTTTGCCCGCGTTCCAGGAGACGCTGTTGGCCCCGGCCTGGCCCTGTCCCCTGAACTCCTTGACCGTCTGCCCGGTCACGTTGTAGATCTTCAGGCTGTAGTCCCCGGCCTTGGGCAGGCTGAAGGAGATCTCGGTGTTGGCCCGCACCGGGTTGGGACGGTTCTGGTTGAGGGCCAGCTTGTGGGTCGGCTGGGCGGTCGGCCCGCCGGCCACGCCTACTTCAAAATGGAAGACGGCGTGGTATTGCTTGTTCTCGGTGTCGACGGTTCCAGGAGCACTCTGGTAGGCCTGCCCGGCATCCGGGCTCCACAGCCAGGTGATGTGCAGGCTGTCTCCGAAGACGGCGCAGTCCGGATAGGCGTCGTCCTCGCAGCTCCCCGCGGCCGCCCCCGGGGACTGGCTGTTGGTGAGGTTGAATTTCGGATACCAGTTGGCGCCGCCGTCCTTGGACAGCGTGTACCAGATGTCCCCGTTGGCGTAGCCGTTGGCCGCCACGTCGATGGAGTCGAAGTAGGCGAAGACCACCATCATGGTGCCGTCGGCGTGCTGGGTCATGCAGGGCCAGCCGTAGTTCAGGGTGTTGTAGGCGTACCACTGGACTTCGCTGGTCAGCTCCCTGGTGACGTAGCGGAACCCGTTGTTCTCCGACCAGTCGAAGATGCCGACGTAGACCAGGGTGGAGTCGCCGATGCTGTTGTAGTTCCAGCTGTAGTAGCTGTTCAGGATGTGAAGGTAGTTGTCGTTGTCGAAGAACACGTGGGTGTGGAGGTAGGGGATCACCGTGTCGCCGTTGGGATCGGTGGTGACGGGATCCACGGCGATCTGGACGTTGCCCCAGGTGACCCCGTAGTCCTCGCTGATCCGGTAGATCTGGGTGTCGTACGAATCGACCACGGCCACCGCCAGCCTTCCCCCGGCGCCGGCCGCTACCTGCTGGCTGGGGAAGTCGGACCGGAAGCCCATGGTGCCGTCAAAGCTCAGGTCCATCCAGGTGTTCCAGGTCTGGCCCAGGTCGTACGAGCGGTTGAACCCGGTGCCGTTGCCGGCCGGTCCCTGGGCCGCCATGTAGATGGTGTCCGAGTTGCCCGGGTTGCGGTTGACCGCCAACCGGTTCCACCAGGCGCCGCCCCACGGCAGGGCGTTGGCCCCGGCCGAGTCCGCCCCGTCGGTGGTGAACACGCCCAGCCCCTCGCCCGCGTCGTAGGAGAACAGCGGCGGGTACTTGCCGGCGATGGTGGCGTAGAAGGCCCCCAGCCCGATGCCGTCATAGGTGCAGCCCGATGATCCCCAGCGGGCGCCCGGGATGTCGGCATAGGCGGTCGGCCCCAGGTAGCTGCCGTCGGCCCCCCGGTAGTTGTACATGTAGCGCCGGGTGCTGCCGCCAAAGGTCTCGTTCTCGAACGTCCAGCTGAAATGCACGCCGCCGTTGCCGTCGATCGAGATCTGGTTCATGACGTTGCCGTTGCTCGGCCAGTCCATCCAGGTCGTGCCGACCTCGGTGCCGACGTTGGGAAGCTTGGGGCTGTTGGCGATGGCGATCTTCTGGGGCTGGTGCGAGTAGTCGGCGTCGATCATCGCGGTCCTGGGGGCCGGTTTGGCCAGGGCGGGGAGCGCCACCAGCACCATCACCGCCAGTGACAATACAACCAATTTTTTCATTTGGGTCTTTCCTTCCTTTTGGATTTTGTGTTTACTTGATGTTTCCGGTGGAAATATGAATAGAACGACTGACCGGCCCACCTCCTTTCCGTTGCGTTATCCGGCTGGTTGGTTTATACGGATTCCCCTGTCGCTTTATGCCATTAACATATCACTTTTTCGGCCGTTTGTCAAGATTTTTCGCATGAAAATTACATTTCATCTGCTGGTCCACCGGGTGTAGGTCCAGCCGGCGAAGATGGCGATGATCCCGGCCAAAAAGATGCCCAGCGCCTCCAGGCTCCGGCTCTGGCAGATCATCATCAGCTGGTCGGTGCGCGACGGGTCCAGCCTGGGATAGATGGCCAGCGGCAGGAAGTGGAACAGCACCCCCAGGGCCAAAAAGGCGGCCCCGGCGATGGGCAGCACCCAGATGAACGACTGCCGCCGGATCACCCCCAGCAGCCGCCGCAGTATTCGGCCGTAAAGGAACAGGGCCATGCAGAACAGGGCCACCGCCACCGCGAACAGCAGCTCGGCCGGTATGGAGATTTCCATAAAATGCCCTCCTTAATCAATGGGAATGAGAAAACGAATGCGGGGTCGTCTTGAAGCCAAGGGCAATTCACCGAAGTTTCGATTTCGCTTTACTGCGCGCTTTCCCATTCGTTTTCAAATTCGTATTGGAATTACTTCGCCGCCGGCTGCGCCGCCGGTACCGGCTTGGGGGCGGGCTTCTTGGCCGGGGTCACCGCCTGCTTGAACTTGAGGGCGCCCATCAGCGACAGGGCCCCGGACAGCAGGAAGAAGCCGTAGGCCACCCAGGACTGCATGACGTTCAGCTTCACCTGGCTGGCGTAGGCCACGACCTGAATGACGGCGTACACCAGGATGCCCGAGGGGGCGAAGATCATGAACTGCCAGTTGGTCTTCTTGCGGAGCACCAGCTCGTACTTCCGGGCGATCAGCCCGAACAGCACGCAGGTCACCCACAGGAGGACGCTGCCGGCCACCGCCACCAGGTTGGTGACCGTCACGAACCACAGGTACTCGTCGGGGTACAGTAGCTGCTGGAACATCTTTCCTCCTTAATAGCGAATGAGAATACGAAAACGAATTACCGCAAACTTTCTTTTTTCCTTAATCGGGCGCTCTGGTTTCGTGCGTTTTTAACCATGGAGGCGAAGATGGCCGTAAGTTCATCGGTTTCCTTAAGCAGAAAAGATGTTTCCTGGTCAGAATTATATCGGTCTAAAAGCAATTCCAGCCAATAAGCTGTTTCGTCAAGTTCCTGCAGGGAAAGAGAAGCCTTGGCGGCGAATTCCGCCTTCGATCTGGAGCGGGTGGCTTCCCGATAGTTGGCACCTACCGAAGTCCCGGACCTGAGGAATTGTTTCCCTATTACCTGGAAAACCACCCCTTGTGGCAATCTAGTGTATAGCTCGATTATCCTGAGAGCGTATCTTTTTGTCCTCAGCTTAAGGTCTTCCATGATGCCCGCGCCCATGGAATTTATTTGCTTTCGTTTTCGTATTGGTCATTTCAATAGGCTCATCATCTTGTCGCCCATCTGCTTGGCGGCCGAGGGGCCGATGATCATGGCGGCGTCCTTCTGCAGGGCGTAGCAGAACTTCATGGCCGCGTCCCGCGAGAGCTTGGCCGGGTTGATCTTGTGGTCGGAATACTGGTTCTCGTAGATGGTGGCCCCCAGCTCGCCCAGGGCCTCCTCGGCCAGGGCCAGCACCTTCTCCAGCACCGGGGGATCGACCATGGCCGGCGGCTGCGGCGGCGCCGGGGCGGGCCTCGGCGCGGTCGCGGCGGCCGGGGCCGGCTGGGTTGGCGCCGGGGCGGGCTTCGGCGCGGTCGCGGCGGCCGGGGTTTTGGCCGGCGCGGCAACCGGCGGGGCCGCGGGTGCCTGCCCCGAGCCAGGCCGAGGGGTGGGCGCCGGGGCCGGTGCGAGCGTCGCCAGCAGTTTGATCTCCTGGAGAGCGCCGTTCAGGGCGGCGTCGATGACCGCCGGGTCCACCGTCAGGTCGGCCAGCACGTTCAGGTAGCCCTTGTCGGTGCGGCGGATGAAGAGCCTCGAGCCCCCCGTGTTCACCAGCACCTTGGAGATGCTGAACTGTCCGACCTGGGTCAGGGCCTCGAAGGTCTGGGCCAGCACCATCACCGAGCGCTGGGCGTTCTCCTGGTTGAACCCCTGGGAGAGGCTCTGGGCGGTGAAGCTGTTGTCGTCGCCCACGTAGAAGCTCCCGGTCACCCCGGAAAGTCCGGACAGCCTGATCAGTATCTCTTGCATGGCCTATTTCGCGCCTGGCTGCAGGATGGAGGGATCCGTCGTGGTCTTCATCGTTTCCTGGCTTCCTTGTAAAAGGTGCCCGTCAACCTAGTGCTTTTCCGCCGCCAGGCGCGAGATCACCGCCTGGAACTTCTGCTTGACCTCGACGAACCCCAGGGTGGCGATGGCCTTCTTGCAGGTCAGGTTCACCAGCTTCTCGAAGGCGTCGCCCACCTCCTTCTTGGCCAGGTCGGTCTTGGCCCCGGGCCGGAGGGTCACCAGGCCGGGGCCCGGCTCCACCATCCGGGCCAGGCGGCCGCTGGGCTCGACGTTCTTGAGCTCGGCCTCCAGCATCTGCCGCCACTCTTCCGCCTTCTCCCCCTTGGCCCCGAAGGCCTCCAGCAGCAGGTTTAAGAGATTGACCTTCTGCCTCAGCAGCTCCTCGGCCTCCGAGATCTCGGCCATCTTCCCCTCGGACAGCAGGTCCAGCGGCCGGTGCTGGGAGGCCCACCACGGGGTGTTGCCCTCGGCGAACTCCACCCCCAGGTAGGCCTGCTCGTGGGGGACGATCAGCATCTGGTGGCCCGAGCCCTCGGCCAGCACCGAGTTCAGCCCGCCCAGGTCCAGGTTCGAGGTGATGACCTCGGCCGCCGACCCCAGGAAGGCCACCACCTCCCCGAAGTTGCCCGGGGTCCCGGGCGAGGCCGCCAGCGACGACCCGTCCTCCTTGGACACGGCCGCGCAGTGCCTGACGCCCTCCATCTTCAGGATGCCGTCGACCAGTTCCGCCGGTTCCTTGGCCATCT
>DHHE01000219.1:31484-36003 GCA_002403115.1 bacterium UBP2_UBA4780
GGACATGGCCGCCTGGTACTTGTGCTTGGCCAGCATCGGGCCGAACTCCTTGACCGCCCGCTGGTGCATGGCCTCGGCCAGTTTGTCCCAGACCTCGACCGCCTCCTCCCGGCTGACGTCGGCCTTGCCGCCCGGGGCCGGGGAGATGGCGGACTCGCCGAACTCCACCTGGCGGGACATGTGCCCGCCCTTGTCCAGGGCCGCCAGGGTGGCCTTGACGAACTCCACCCAGGGTCCGGCCCCGCCGCCCTTGGCCCCGAACTCCTCCAGCAGCAGCGAGCAGAAGTGCATCTTCTCCCTGAGGATCCTCTGCACCTCCAGCGGGTCGACCACCAGATTCTTGGAGAGCAGCCAGGACAGTGTCTTGGCCACCTCCAGGATCCCCAGCTTGCTGTCGTCCACTATGGTCCGGATGTCGCGCTTGCCGTTGACCAGGGCCAGGATGGTCCAGTCGCTGCGCCTGATGGTGACGGCCGTCTCCTCCGGGGCCTGGGCCGTCCGCACCAGCACCGTGTCCATGGGCGGCAGGGTCTTCAGGATCTCGGCCATCTCCACCCGCCGCCGCTCGCCCTCCTCGATGAGCTTGTCGGCCCCTTCCTTGATGGTCACCTCGGGCGACCTGGTGCCGGCGGTGAACTTCATGTCGCCGGAGGTCTCCAGGCACAGGCTGTAGACCGCCTCGGAGCCGTTCTGGTTGCCGTAAAGGGCGTGGACCGCGCTGCCCTTGTCGAAATAGACCTCGCCCGAGGCCTTTCCCGACCGGAAGGTCAGCGCCCCGGTCTTGCCGAAATGGCTCAGCAGGTAGATGACCTCCGAGACCGTGAAGTCCGGAAGACTGGCCTGAAGGCTCATGGCGTCCCGGCTTGAATGATAAGTCTACGGCAAACCATGCGTATCTGTCAATACAAATCTTGGGTTTGGAGGCCGGCCCTTCATCCCTCAAGCCCGGCCGCCCGCGTCTCCCGGGCCCTGGCCCCGGCCCTTTCCTCCATCGCCGGGTCCGGCAGCGTCCTTGAAAGTTCCGCGCCCCATTCCTCGGCCATCCCCCGCTCCATGGCCCGGGCCGCCTCCTCGAATTCCACCTGCCTCCCCAGCTCGGCCCGGACGGTGGTGAAGGACCCGGGCGGGGCCGGATTGCGGAAATGCGGGGTGTTCTGGCCCTGGGCCAGCAGCACCGATCCCTGCTGCAGAAATGAGCGGCTGTAGCGCCGCTGGGCGCTGCCCGCTATCTTCCGGCCGCCGACCTCGAGTTCGTACCGGCCGCTGGCCGCGAAGCAAGACGGCGAGCCCCCGGCTTTCTGCGCGGGAACCGCGGACCTTGTCAGCCCGGCCTCGACCCCCAAAATCCGCAGGCCCCGGCCAAGTCCCCGGGCGATGGCCCGGTAGGCGTCCATGGCCGAGCCCCCGAAGATCGGGTGGTCGAACGGTCCGGCCAGGCTGTAGGTCAGCTCGTCCCGGTGGTAGACCGCCCGCCCGCCGGTCGGCCGTCTCACCACGTCCACCCCGTTCCGGCGGCAGGCCTCCAGGTCCACCTCCTCCGCCCGCTGGTTGCGGCCCAGCGAGACCGCCGGCGGCCGCCATCCGTACAGCCTGACGAAGGCGCCCAGCCGGCCGGATTCGACCTCGGCGGCCAGCAGCTCGTCCAGGGCCATGTTGTGGAAGCCGTCCCGGAACTCCCCGTCCACCAGGAGCCGGATCATCCGGGGGCGGGCGGGCCGGCCGCCGCCTTCATCCGCTCGACCGCCCTCACCGCCTCCTCCCGGCTGTCGCAGATGTTGGACTCCAGCTTGGCCTTCTTGGAGGCGGTGCGCACCGTCATCCGGGCCGAGGGCTCGTCGCCGTAGCGGGCGAAGCCCAGGATGTGGTTCTGGAACACATCCCGGGACCTCCGGCCGTAGTACTCGCTTACGCCGGCGCCGATGCGCAGGCCGTCGATCTTCGATATCATGTAGACCTTCCGCCCGATGGACTCCAGTTTTTGCAAATTGATCCGGATGAAGTCGTCCACCTCCTTCTCGGTCTGGACGGAGTAGTCGTCCTCGGTGAACAGGATGTTGCGCCCAGGGTCGTATTCGAACTTTATCGTCTGAGAGCTCATGGCGTCCCTATCCAGGATCGGCGGCGGCCGGCGGCCGGGATTTCATCCTCTCGATCTCCTCGACCGCCCGCTTCAGGCTGTCGAAGATGTTTATCTCGAAACCCGACTTCAGGGCCGCGGTCCGCACCGACATCCGGGACACGGCGTTGCTGCCGTAGCGGGCGAACCCCAGCAGGCTGGAGCCGACCACCTCCTTCACCCGCCGCCCGTAGTACTCGTCCACCTTGGAGCTCACCCGCAGCCCGTCGATGCAGGCGATCAGGTAGGGCTTGGTCTTCAGGGCGCCGAACTGCCGCCGGTAATGCTCCAGGAACGCCTCGACATCCTGCTCGGTGCTGATCTCGAAATCGTCCACGGCGAACAGGATGTTGCGCAGCGGGTCGTACTCGAAGCTGACTTTCTGGGCTGCGGCCGCCCCGCCGTCCCCGGGCTCCGGGGCGGCCGGCGGCGTCCGGGCGCTCCCGGTGACGGCGGCCACCGCCTCCTCCCTCGAGTTGAAGATATTGGCCTCAAAGCGCGCCTTGAGGGCCGAGGTGCGGACGCTCATCCGGGCCACCGAGTTCTCCCCGTAGCGCGCGAATTGCAGGACCCGCCCCCGCGCCAGCTCCCGGCACTTGTTCCCGTAGTACTCGCTGGCCGGGGCGGCGACCAGCAATCCGTCGATCTTGCTGACCACGTGCACCGGGCGCCCGATGCGCTCGAACTGGCGCTGGTACAGGAGGCACAGGGCGTCGGCGTCCTCCGGGCCGTTCACCTCGAAATCGTCCTCGGTGAACAGGATGTTGCGCTGCTGATCGTACTCGAACTTGACGGTCTGCGTGCTCATGCTCGTATAGGGACCTTGTGCTGTCCGCTGCAAGCAGCTTCGGATTTGGGATTTCGCTATTCGGATTTACGGCCCACACCGTCGGGCCGTGTCAATCCTCGATCAATTCAACATTGGCTCGAGGCACTACTGCCCGACCGCCGTCGTCGAACTCGACCTCCAGCACCCGGGCGTGGCTCTCGGATTCCAGCTTCCGCAGCTCGTGGGGCAGCCCGGCCACCTTGCCGATCTGGCCGAAGTAGGGATGGCGTATCACCCGGACGGCCATGCCCAGCTCCATGCCGCTGTCCGACTTGTGGGCCTCGTCGGCCTTCCCTCCGCCCTCCAGCGGGACAATGACCTCGGGCCGCATCACCCCGGCCCTTATCTGGGTGGCCCCGTTGACCGAGGCCTTGAGCCCCTGCTTGGACTTGAGGAGGTTGAAGGTCTTTTGGGCCATGGTCATCTGGCCGAAGCCCTCGGTGACCACCAGGGTCACCCCCTTCTCCTCGGTGCCGGTGATGGCCACCCCGATGTCGTACCCCAGGAAGGCCTTGAGGTCGGCGTCGTTGATGCCGCCCACCACCACCGCCCTGATGCCCAGCTCGGCCGCCCGCACCAGCGCCTTGTGCCGGATGAGCGAGCCTCCCACCACCACCTTGCCCTTGTGCTCCGGCTTTAACATCTCGGCCGTCAGCTCCTGGGCCGGGTCGTCCATCGCCATCGTTATCTCGCCGTCGGTCTCGCCGCCGATGCCGAAGATCCCCTGGACGAAGGTGCCGAAGGTCTCCACCGTCACCCCCTCGCCCTCGGCCACCGAGACCACCTTGCCGTCGATGTAGGCCCTCACCTGCACCGGCAGCGGCGGCTCCCGGAGTATCACCTGGCCGGTGATGCCCGAGATGGATTCCATCGTCCCGGCCACCGGTGAGCGGCAGACCGACTTGAACAGGCCGAAGAAGCTCTTGCTTTGGGCCAGGGGCTCTTCCTTGGCCACCGCCTCGCCCGGCTTCTTCAGCATGTGGGCCTGCACGTCCTCGGGCAGGATGCCCAGCAGTCCGGCCACGTTGACCGTCTGGACGTTGCCCGGCAGCTCGGTCCTGGCCACCACCTGGTCGGCCTTCACCATGTCCCCGACCTTGGCCAGCACCTGGCCCTTGAGCGGCAGACGGCGGTCCTTGAGCACCACCGACTTCTCGGTGACCTTGAGCCCGGGCGTATACGCGTGTGCCATCCTTCTCCTCGTTTAACGTTGAACGTTTAACGTTGAACGTTAATACGTTACTTCGTTGGATAGATGTTCAGGGCCGCGTTCCATTCGGCCAGCTTCTTCACCCGCTCCTTGGTCTCGGCGGGCAGCTGCAGCGGCCGGCCCCGGCCGTCCAGGATGACGCCCACCGTCCCGCCCGTCAGGGCGGCCTGCAGCTCCTTGCCCTTGCCCGCGCCGGCGTCGAAGCCCTTGGCCGGGACGACTGTGGCCTGGACCTTCTCCGGGCCCAGGGGAATGAGCTTCATCTCGCCCACCTTGACGCTCTCGTCCACCGCGGTGCCGTCGGCCCGGGTGAACTTCACCGACAGGCAGGGCTGGCCCTCCTTGCCGGTTCCCGCCGGGCAGA
>DHHE01000219.1:36102-38527 GCA_002403115.1 bacterium UBP2_UBA4780
GCCGACTGGGCCCGCCGCGGCGCGTGCGACAGCACCCCGCCCGAGCCGATCAGGATGCTCAGGTCCATCATGCTGATCAGGGTCTCGCCGGTGGCCGACTGGTCGAAGGCGTCGGAGATGGTCCGCTCCTGCTGGACGCCCTTGAGCCCGACCGCCATGTCCTTGTGCTGCTTGAAGGCCAGCCGCAGGGCCTCGCGGGAGATGGCCTGCTCGATCTGCAGCTCCTCCAGGGCCTGGGGGATGGTGGTCGGCCGGATCATCTTGTTGCGGATCCGGTTGCGCAGGTCGGCCTCCTCCATCTCGAACGGCACCCAGCGCATGATGTTCTCCAGCCCGGCCTCGGCCAGCACGTTGGAGATGGAGTAGCTCATGCCCAGGTTGGCGCTGACCGTCCGGTTGAAGACGTCCAGGTCGGTGCCCTTGTCGAAGAAGACCGAGAAGACGTCGGTGGTGGCCCCGCCGATGTCCACCCCCACGGCCGCGATGCGCTCGGCCTTGGCCAGGGACTGGATCATCAGCCCCACCGCCCCCGGCGTCGGCATGATCGGCACCTCGTGGGCCATGGCCATCAGCTTCTTGTAGCCGGGGGCGTGGGCCATGACGTGCTCCATGAAGACGTCGTGGATGGCGTCCCGGGCGGGTTTGAGATTTTCCCGCTCCAGCACCGGGCGCAGGTTGTCGACCGTCATCAGGGCCGTCTTGTCCGACAGGGTTTTGCCGACCATCCCCCGGGCCTCCTTGTTGCCGGCGTAGATCACCGGCAGGCGGTAGGAGGTGCCGAAGCGCGGCTTGGGGTCGGCGGCCGAGATCAGCTCGGCCATCTCCACCACGTGGGTGATGGTGCCGCCGTCGATGCCGCCGGAGAGCAGGATCATGTCCGGCCGCAGGTGGCGGATGCGCTCGATGCGCTGGTGGGGCAGGCGCCCGTCGTTGGAGGCCAGCACGTCCATGACGATGGCCCCGGCCCCCAGGGCCGCCCGGGCGGCGCTCTCGCCGGTCATGGTCTTGACCACGCCGGCCACCATCATCTGCAGGCCGCCGCCGGCCGACGAGGTCGACATGTAGATGTCCACCCCCTCGTTGCCCCGGGCCGGGGTGACGATGTCGTCGCCGGAAAGGATCTTCCGGCCGGACAGCTCCTCCACCTCGCGCACCGCGTTCAGCACCCCCTTGGTCACGTCCTCGAACGGCTTCTCCACCGTGGTCGGGGCCTCGCCCCGGGTGGTCTGGCGGTACTCGCCGTTCTTGTATTCTATGAGGATGGCCTTGGTGGTGGTGCTGCCGCAGTCGGTCACCAGGATGGTCTTCAGCTTGCTGGGGTCAACTGCCATTGGAGGCTCCTGTTGTATATCTTTTTTTGTTATTTCTTCCCATGTTCTATTTTGTCCGAATTCCCGCTAAACACGCTAAAAGACGCGAACCAAGGATTCTCCCTTACCTTATATAAGACAGTAAGTGATCAACGAATCAAAAAGCCTTTTTGTATATATATAGTGTGTTTTGCTGACAAAGGTCCTGTTCGGAAAATTAGATCAGACTCCCAGCTTGCCCCTGAGCCTCTTCCACCAGCCTTCGCTTGCCCCGGACCCTGAGCGGAGCCGAAGGGTTGCCCCGGACCCCTCGACCCTAGACCCTTGACCCTTGTCCCTTGACCCTTGCCCCTTGCGTTCCGCCTTCTGCTTTCTGCTTTCCGCTTTCTCCGCCCGTTCCCGCTCCTGCCACTCGGCCTCCTGCTTCTCGATCTCGCACAGGAGCTTCTCCACGTTCTCCCGCTCCTCCATCATCAGGGTGATCTCGTCGTACTCCCTCCGGTTGAGAAAGGCCTGGACGAAGGGCTGGAGGAAGACCATTCCCTGGCTGCCGATGAACGACAGCGGCTTGACGCTCTCGAAGAACATGATGGCCGGAGTGGTCAGCTTGCGCTTGACGATCTGGTTGGCGATCTTCTCCAGCAGCTCCTTCTGCCGCTCCGGCGAGGGCATCTGGCCGTCTATGTAAATGGAGTCGCGCAAAAATTGTCCGATGTTCAGATTCTAGTCACGAAAGGGATATTGTCATTCCTGCGAAAGCAGGAATCCAAGTTCCATGGATTCCCGCCTGCGCGGGAATGACACGACACGTTTATCGCACCACCAGCATCTTGGCCGCAGCCGCCTCGCCGCCCGACGATAGCCTGACCAGGTATACCCCGCTGGAGACCCTGCTGTTGTTCCAGGTCATTCGGTGTTGGCCGGCAACCACGTTCCCGTTGAGCAGACAGCAGACCTCCTGCCCCAGCAGGTTGTATACTTTTAACGATATAGAGCCGCTTTGAGGGACACTATATTCTATAGCATTATTGCATACCCGCAATTTCAAATTTTGAATTTTAAATTTTTCTTTTTGAATTTCGTCATTTGTCACCCCCGCCGGCCCGTAGCCTTGG
>DHHE01000035.1 GCA_002403115.1 bacterium UBP2_UBA4780
ATATATTGTAATACTATTTATTCTTGCCCACTACAAACCCTGAAGAACCAAAAAAAGTAACAACAGGGGGCGGAATACATGAAAAACGTGCTGATCGTCGACGACGAGAAATCGTTCCTCAGCCTGCTGGAGGAGGGCTTCAAGGCCAGCCGCCAGGATTTCAAGGTTTCCACGGCCGAGAACGGCCGCCAGGCGGTGGAGCATCTCAGGTCCAATCAGGTGGACCTGGTGGTCACCGACATCAAGATGCCGCAGATGGACGGTTTCGAGCTGTTGTCCTACCTCAAGGAATCCCACCCCAACGTGCCGGTGATCCTGATGACCGCCTTCGGGACCCACGACATCGAGGAGCGTCTGCGGGCCATGGGCGCCTCCCAGTACCTCGAGAAGCCGCTGGACTTCGAGATGCTGGCCGGCAAGATCGTCGAGGAGCTGGCCGAGACCATGTCAAGGCAGGTCAAGGAGGACCCGGGGGCGCGGCCCAAGGGCAGGAAGACCCGGGTTTTGGCCTGCGGCCCGCATTTCGCAGTGCCGGAACAGGTGGCCGCCCTGCTGGACCCCAAAGACTTCGCGGTCAAGACGGCCGAGCGGCTGTGGGAGGTGCCCAAAAGCGTCCAGGCGGAACGGCCCGAGGTCATCCTGCTGTCGGTCCCCCGGGAGCAGGACATGGCGGACCTGAAGAAGGCGGTCGAGGAGATCCAAAGCCAGAACCCGCTGCGGCCGGTGATCCTCCTGGCCGAGGACGCCAATCCCCCCCGGATGCTGGACTTCTGGAGGCTGGGGGCCAGCGACCTGGTGCTGCGGGCCAGGGCCGTCCAGGAGCTGGTGCCGGCCATCGACCGCAGCCTGCGGAACTACCAGCAGGCCAAAGCCTATTTCACCAGCCAGCTCCGGGTGTCCTACGAGACCGAGATCAAGCGCCTTCATTCGGAGATGTCGGACGAGCTCAACCGCATCCTGAACCTGGAGGACGAGCTGTCCGGGGTCAGCGGCCAGATGATCAAGGTGCTGGTCAACGCGGTGGAGATCGGCGATCCCTACGTTAGGGGCCACTCGGAGCGGGTGGCCTCCCGGGCCAAGCGGATCGTGGACCACATGAACCAGGGCTACCTGATGTCCCGGGGGGTGATGGACGCCGGGGAACTGGAGATGGCCTGCCTGCTGCACGACATCGGAAAGCTGGGGGTGCCGGACAGCGTCCTCAACCAGCGGCACCAGCTGTCGGATTCCGAATGGAGCCTGATCCGGCGCCATCCCCACCTGGGGGCCGAGATCGTGGCCAACATCGGCCAGCTGCACGGCATATCGCCCGACATCCGCCACCACCACGAGCGCTGGGACGGCGGGGGCTATCCCGACGGCCTCAAGGGGGACGACATCCCCATCAAGGCCAGGGTGATTGCGGTGGCCGACGCCTTCGACGCCATGGCCTCGCCCCGGGTCTACCGCCAGCCCATGCCCCTGCCGGTCATCGTCGACGAGATCAGGAAGCAGAGCGGCAGCCAGTTCGATCCCCAGGTGGTGGACGGCCTGATGGGCATGGTGGGCGAGATGTGAGGGACCTTATCAGCCACAGATTACCACGGATGACTGCGGATCGGATTCAATTTTCCGGCCGGCCATCGGGAATGATCCGTGAAAATCCGCGGCAGAATTAAAGGGCAATCAAATGAAGAGCGAGCATATCCATCCCTTCGTGGAGGCGGCCATCAGGGTGCTGGGAGAGGTGACCGGCGGCAAGGTGTCGCGGGGGGCGGTCAGCCTGCGGACCTCGGTGGTCACCACCCAGGGCATAGCCAGCCTGGTGGGGATCTTCGGAGAGGCCGAGGGCCGGATGCTCCTGGACATGAGCAGGGAGACGGCCTGCCGCCTGGCCTCGCTGATGAACCGGCAGGACATGGACGAGGACGACCAGCTGGTGCAGGCTTCGGTCAACGAGATGGCCAACATCATCGCCGGCCGGGCGGTATCGGACATGGCCAACCAGGGGCACTCTTTCAACATAACCTCGCCCACCCTGTTCTCGGGAAAGGAGATGAACGTCTTCAACACCACCCTGGAGACGGTGGTCATCCCGCTGGAGACCGAGCAGGGTCAGGTGATCATAAACCTGGCCATCAGGCTGCGCCAGTAGGCTTGGACGGAGTTCCGGGGAGCAAGATACCCGAGCATATCACTATATCAATATGCTAAAAAACCAAGCAGGGGCTGCCTTTCGGCAGCCCCTGCTTGTCGGAATAGGGATAGCCTCTATTTTGGCCATAACTTCATTTGTCCGCCCACGATCGGCTCCGTTATTGGGGCTGGGCCGTGCAAGATGCCTTCAACATGCCGCAGGCGGCGGAGATGTCACGGCCCTGGCTGGCCCTGATGGTGACCTGGGGGTGGACGGCCGACAGCAGGCCAAGGAACCCGCGCACCGAAGCCGGGGAGGGAGGCTTGAAAACAGCCTTGCCGGGCGAATTGAAGGGTATCAGATTCACCTTGGAGGGTATGCCTTTAAGCAGCCGGCCCAGGTTCCGGGCGTCGGCCGGCCGGTCGTTGACCCCGGCCAGCAGCACATACTCGAAGGTGACCAGCTTGCCGGTCCGCACCGCATACCTTTTTACCGCGCCTAAAAGCTCCGCGATCGGGTATCTCCTGTTGACCGGCATCAGGGAGTCGCGGGTACGGTCGTCGGCAGCGTTGAGGGAGACCGCCAGCTTGAACTGCTCCGGCTCCCGCGAAAGCCGGTCGATGCCGGGGACCAGCCCGGCGGTCGAGATGGTGATGTGCCGGGCGCCCAGGCCGAAGCCTTCAGGCGAATTGACGATCCTGGCGGCGGCCAGCACGTTTTCGTAGTTGTCCAAAGGCTCGCCCATGCCCATGAAGACCAGGTTGGTCACCGGTCGTTCCGCCAGCCTTTTCAAATGAAGCAGCTGCCCGGCCATCTCGGCCGGGGTCAGGCCCCTTGAGAAGCCCATGGAGCCGGTGGCGCAGAAGGCGCAGCCCAGCCGGCAGCCGGCCTGTGAGGAAAGGCAGGCGGTCAGCCGGTTCCGTCCCGGAATCAGCACGCATTCGAAGCTTTTCCCGTCCGGGGCCCGGAGCAGCAGCTTTTCGGTGCCGTCGGAGGACTTGGCCGCCCGCGCCACCCGCAGCGGGTTCACCGAGAACTTTCCGGCCAGGCGCTTCCGCAGAGGGGCCGGCAGGTCGGTCATGGCGGCGAAATCGACAGCCCCGCGCCGGTAGACCCAGGCCATGATCTGCCGGGCCTGGTAGGGGCGGAGCGGCTCGGGCCTGATTGCCCCGACCAGCTGCTCAGGGGTGAGCCCCAGGATGGAGGGTTTGTCGCTTGCGGTCATGGATTCCTTGTGACCTGCTTCGCACCATGTCATCCTGAGCAGGGCATCTTGCCTTGCCCCCGAAGGATCTGGCAGATTCTTCGATAGCCAAGCGTGGAGACCGGCTCAGAATGACGTTATCTGGTTTATCAGTATTTTAAAGCCGTCCCGTTCAAACGGGACGGCTTCTGACAAATCCGGTGGACGGCGACGCTAGAACGAGTCGTAGTACGAGATCTTCACCGTCCGGCCGACGCGGGCCGAGGGGCTCTCGCCGTGGCCGTTGCGCAGGATGTTCTTGAGGTCGAACTCCAGCAGCAGCCGCTTGCTGAAAAGCCAGCGCAGCCCGCCGTTGAGGTAGCCGTAGCCCTCGCCGAACTGGCGGTCCTCCAGGTTGTCGTTGAGGGCGAAATCGTACTCGGCCACCAGCCACAGCTCGGGATTCAGCGTTTTCTCGATGCCGCCGAAGAAGTTCACCGAGTTGTCGGGGTTGTGGCGGTCCTCGATGCTGTAGTTGGCGCCGCCGTGGAAGGCCAGGGTGCCCAGAAAGCGGTAGTTCTTGCTGCCCACCGCGAAGAAGCCCGGGGAGCGCGTCAGGTAGCGGCTGCCGCACCAGGGGCCGTAGCCCTGGTTGTTGAAGCCGACGGCGACGGCCGGGAACCAGTAGCTCTCGTCCCAGAACCGGTATTTCACCTGGACCCCGGGCTGGGGGTTCCAATTCGGGCTGCCGTAGCCGATGATGTTGTCCCCCCCGTAGGTGACCCCCAGGTTCAGCCGGTCGAACATGCCGAAGGACAGTCCCAGGAGCAGGCCGCCCACCGGCTGCATCCGCATGTCGATGGCGTAGGAGCCGCGGCCCATGGTTCCGGCGGTGGGGTAGTCCACCATCTCGCCGAACTGG